>JAPLDV010000291.1 GCA_026391235.1 Bacteroidia bacterium
CAGGTTTTCGGTCAACATATCATTCAATCTTCCCGCCTGTACGGATGGCGATCCCGGACACCTTGAGATCCCCGGAACCATTGGTAAGTTATTCTCAGTCCATTCCTCAGGGAAACCTGAGGGCGCCAGCCTAAATCAAAAAGCCTGGTTTTATCAAGTGTTTTTCGCGGCATTCCGTCCGGTTTTGAGCGATCAAAACGGATGTCTCCCTTGAAGCCGGTGATGTCTTTGATCAAGCGGGCAAGATCCCCCGTAGATATTTCGTCTTCCGTTCCAACATTGACCATATCGAAGCCTTCGTAATGTTGCAAAAGAAACAGGACGGCGTCGGCCAAATCATCGGCATAAATAAACTCACGCAGCGGTTCGCCGGTTCCCCAGATCGTAACCTCTGAGCTGTCTGCCGTCCGGGCATCGTGACATTTCTGCAGCAGAGCAGGAATGACGTGAGAGTCTTCAGGATCAAAATTGTCATGCGGACCATATGCATTGGTCGGGATTGCGCAGATAAAGCGCGTTCCGTACTGAAGGTTGTAAGCCTGGCAGAGTTTGACGCCGGCGATTTTGGCTACCGCGTAAGGCTCATTTGTAGGTTCCAGAGCGCCGGTTAGCAAGAACTCTTCTTTAATCGGTTGCGGGCATTCCCGCGGATAGCTGCAAGCGCTGCCGAGAAAAACAAGTTTCTTAACCCCCGACAACCAGGATGTATGAATGACGTTGTTCTGAATGGAGAGATTTTCAAAAAGAAACTGTGCCGGATAGGTGCTGTTGGCGTAAATGCCGCCCACCTTTGCCGCTGCCAGGATGACGTATTCGGGCTTTTCTTTTGCAAAAAATTTTTCGACATCGGGCTGCCGCATCAGATCCAGCTCGCGATGGGTCCGGGTAATGACATTTGAGCATCCTGCTTGTACTAGCCGGCGATAGATTGCGGATCCGACCAGGCCGGTATGTCCTGCAAGATAAATCCTGCTTTTAGGATCCATAAAGAAATCGGTTACCGGGGAAAAACTCATCAGCGTGTCAAGAAAACCTTTCCTGTTTTTACTTTATCTCGCCAGTAATCCAGAATATCCTGCATTGTTTTTTCAAATGGGATCCGAGGTTCCCATCCGGTATGCTGTTTGAATTTGCACGTATTCGGAACCTGGAGATCGGCATCCAGCGGGCGAACCCTGCTTTGTTCCGTTTCGACCCGGATATCAGTCCTAGGGGAAAGAGAAATGAGATGCCCCAACATGTCGCCGACGGTGCAGGAGAATGTTCCGCCGATGTTATAGTATTCTCCGGGAATTGGATTAACTGTAACGAGCAGGTAGTATGCCCGCACCGCATCGCGTACATCCGACCAAGTCCGCAAAGAATCCAAGTTTCCGGTTTTGATAATCGGGGGGATCATACCCTGCTCGATCATGGCAATTTGCTTGGCAAAAGATGATTCAGCGAAAACATCGCCGCGGCGAGGACCCGAATGAGTAAACATCCGGGTAACGACGACTTTTTGTCCATAAGCGACGAACACACATGAATAATGGGATCGATCCCTTTGCACTTTCGTAATGCTTCCAGCAATCTGGCAGTACCGAGGATATTTGTGTCAAGCGTTTGAATCGGCGAAGAAAAACTCGTTTTCGGATAACTTTGGGCCGCCAAATGAAAAACGTAATCAGGACTGCATTCATCAACTGCATTTTGCAGTGAGATGTAATCACATAAATCACCATCGATAAAATAAATGCGATCTCTTTTATTAACGCGATCCAACAGATGCTCAACATTATCAAGTGGGCTGCGCCAGCGACACATGCCGTAAATGTCCCATACGGTATTAGCCAACAGAAAATCGGTCAAGTGAGAACCGACCATTCCTGTAATGCCGGTAATAAGTGCTCTTGGTGCTGCCATGCTGTCCTCGTTTCTACAGTTAAATCCAGAAATTTTGATAAGAACTTGCTTTCATGGAAAGGTAGTATAGGAAACCCGGTCTTGTATGTCAATGAATTATTGACCGCCAATAAAGTGCATTCAAAGGGAGTGATAAAAGAGATGCGTTGACTCATAACGGGTTATCTTTGATTGATCAAATTTATAACTTAGCACATTGAAAAATCAAGATATCCTTGACATTAAAGTCTTAAGTTTCTATAGTCTTTTCCACAAAAATAAAAGGTAAATTTTGCATGGTCACAAACCGCCGCAAATCAAAAATACCTATGCACAAATCATCTACGATCATTGACATTGTCGTTCCCACCTATCACAGGTACGAAATACTTGCAGAAGCGCTGGAAAGCGTCCAGGCTCAGACCTATCCCCATTGGGAATGCTGGATTGCAGAGGATGGGGACAGTGAAAAAACCCGCGCCACTGTTGCGCCATTTTTACAGGACAGACGGTTTCACTACCTGCCGGGCGAACATTCGGGAACACCGGCCACACCCCGTAACATGGCCTTGCAAGCAGGGCAGGCACCCTATATCGCGTTTCTTGATGACGACGACATATGGCTTCCCGAGAAATTGGAGCAGCAGATTGCCTTCTTGAAAGAACATCCCTACTGTGTTCTACTCGGAACCAATGCTTTGATCATGAAGGAAAATCAGGATTACCGGAAGGACACTCTTCCCCTCTATTTTAAAAAAGCGCCATTTGGCCTGGTTCCATATCAAAAACTTGTTCAGGACGATTACTTTATCAATTCCTCGGCTGTTATCAGGCGATCAGCGCTAAGATATGCGGGACTTCAGAATGAAACCCTGCATAAGGGGCCGGATGGCGAAGACCATGATCTGTGGCTCAGAATCGGCCCGCTGGGAGAAATGTGGCTGATGCCCCTCCCACTGGTTGTTTACAGAAAACCCTCTGCCAAGCACGCCACTCCTCCAAAGGCGGCCATGAAGAGGCGGCAGGAAACATATCTAATCCGGTTTAAAATTTACCAGTCTGCCCTGGATGGTACGGGCGACATTCCCAGTCCGCTTCTTTTCCCCGAATATGACCGGGAAGAACGGTTGTGTCGCAGCGAAATGGATTTCTATGCCGCAGGTCCCCGGTTTCTTGGACGGCTTCGACATGATATTGGATCAACGCTTGCCGGCCTGCTCTACCTGCCCCCTTCCAAACATAAGAAAAACGAGAAAGCCCTCCGAACCTTTGTTGCGTGTAAAGACCGATGGGCAAAACTGGAAAATCCTTCCACCATTGAATGTATTGTCTTTTCAAAAGACAGGGCACTACAGCTTCATGGTCTGCTTTCAACTTTGCGGGAAAAGGTTTCGCCTGTTGTGCCCGTCCATGTGCTTTACCTGGCGTCGTCATCATCACACCAAAAAGCCTACGACGATGTCATCGCTATGTTCGGAAAATGTAATGTTCGCTTTATTCGACAACAGAATGACCATTCCTTCAAGCACGACCTGATGGAAATTCTTTTCTCGCTAACCTGCGATATACTGTTTTTTCTGGTTGATGATATCCTGTTTACGGAACCGGTTGACCTGAATAATGTCTTAAAGTTGGACTTGGATGTATTTGTGCCTAGTCTGCGCATGGGACAGAACCTTACCCGCTGCTATGTTCTGCAGAGGCCTCAGCCTTTGCCGCATTTCTTGGATTCTCCCATCAGTCAGAGCGATAAAATCGTCTGGAAATGGAACAGCGGCGAGCTCGATTGGGGCTATCCCCTGTCTGTTGACGGCCATTTTTTCGCGAAGCGGGAAATATCGGTAATGGCGGCGATGCTTTCTTTTCGCGCACCGAATTCATTTGAAGACCAGCTGCAGATATTCAAACCTTTTTTTAGCAACCGCTACGGGACCGGATATAAAAAATCAAGGATTGTGAATATTCCCTGTAACCGGGTTCAGACGGAGAGAAACAACCTCTCCGGCAACACCCACCCGGACGAGCTGCTTGAACAGTGGCAAAAGGGATATCAAATTGATTATGAAAAATTTTACGGTATGACAAATGAAAGCGCTCACCAGGATATTACTTTACCGCTGATCCTGAGAAAAATATCCTAGGCAAAATTAAAAACGAGGTGTCTAACTTGGACTATCCTGAATTTATCTGGAAATTATTTGGAAACGGGTACCGTCTGCTCCGATTCTTCGACCGGACGGCCACCAACAGGCTTAAGCCTAAAAAATCTCTGGTCAATCCGCATCCGATAAAAATTTTAAAGGCCAGAAGACTTCTTAAAAAAACCGACAAGCTTCACCTAGGATGCGGTCCCGTTCGCCTTGAGGGATTTATAAACATTGACGCAGTCCTTACCCCGGCCATTGATTTCCGTTGCCGGTTGAATAGGCTTTATGATTTCTTCCCTGAAAAATCGGTTTCGGAAATATACATATGCCATACCATGGAACATCTGCCCGCACGTTTTCTTCCGCTCTATCTAAAGCAGTTTCATTATATTCTGAAAAAGGGGGGGATATTACGCATATCGGTGCCAGATATCGAAAAGTGCCTGATCGCATCAAAAAAACAGCGATGGCCTGATGCCGAACTGGATCTGCTGCAGGGGGTGATGGGCGGAGGCCAGGACCATAAATACAACTACCATAAACTTTTTTTCTGGCCCGATTATCTCAGACGAAAAATTGAGGCCGCAGGGTTTATAAATATAGAGGAATATCCCCTCAGACCTCACTTTGCCGGTAAGGATGTCATGGATTCCAGCAACGGTGCCGGTTTTGAGCCTTATGGTATGGGACTGAGCCTGAACATGAAAGCTGAAAAGTAATATGAAGATGATCGACGTAAAACTGACCTTGCCTTCATGGCCGATTATCCGTCAGACCCCCGGACAGAGAGGGCTCTGGAACAATTGCCGTTTTTTCTGTAACACCAGTGTAGAACGCTGTAACTACTGGTTTGTACTGGAAGGGCTCAACGTAAAAAAGGAGCAGGCCATCTGTCCGAAAGATCATACGATCCTTATCACCTGCGAGCCACCCACTCTGAAAACTTATAAAAGCGAGTTCCTTCGCCAGTTCGCCGCCGTTATCACCTGCCACACAAGCATCGATCACACCAACCCGATTTTTCAACAGCCGGGATTGCCCTGGCATATAGGCAGAAGGCAGAAAGATCATATCAACGTCGAGTTTTCGAAGGATTATGATGAACTCAAGGCAATGACCTCTATTCCCAAAACAAAACTCTTGTCCGTCATTTCATCATCCAAGATGATGAGCGAGGGGCACCGGAAAAGGCTTGATTTCGCAAAGCGGCTTAAAATTCACTTTGGCGATAAAGTCGATCTGTTTGGAAGAGGCCTGAACGAAGTCGAAGACAAATGGGATGCCCTTGCTGCCTATAAATATCATGTGGCCATGGAAAACAGTACTGTTAACGATTATTGGACGGAAAAACTTTCAGACGCTTTCCTTGCGGGATGTCACCCCATATACCACGGCTGTCCTAACATTGACCGATACTTTGACCTTTCTTCCCTGACACAGATCGACATAAACCATTTGGAAAAGGCAATCGCCGTCATTGAAGCATGCCTCGAGCAGAACAGATATGAATCATCACAACCATTGATATGGGAAGCCAGAAAAAAGGTTCTGGATACTTATAATTTGTTTGCCCTCATCGCCGAGTAT
>JAPLDV010000786.1 GCA_026391235.1 Bacteroidia bacterium
TTATGTTTCCAGGTTTTTTACCCTGCAGATGGGCGATCTTATTTTTACCGGAACTCCTGCCGGAGTGGGGCCGGTCAGGCCAGGCGACCATTTGGTTGCAGATATTGAAGGTAAGGTTCTGCTTGATTTTGAAGTCAAATAGACTACAGGCTGGTTTGCTCCAGAGTCTCATTGATCAATTTGCACATTTCAGTTGCCTCTTCATCCGACATGATCAACGGCGGGGCAATGCGGATACTATCCTTGCAGAACAGAAAATAATCAAATAACAGGCCCTTCTCTAAACATAAATTAAAAAACCGGTGAACGCGATCCGTTGAATCCAGTCTCGCAGCCAATAGGAGTCCTTTCCCCCTGATTTCAAGGATTGCCGGATGGTTCAGTTTTAGCCTTATAATTTTTTCGATATCGAGGGCCCTGGTAAAAAGCTTTTGTTCCAGGATTATCTTCAACGATGCCAATCCCGCTGCGCAACAAACCGGATGTCCGCCAAACGTGGTAATATGGCCCAGAGCGGGATGGTGTGTCAGGGTGATCATTATATCTGCCGAAGCAATAAATGCTCCCAGAGGCATACCCCCTCCAAGTGCTTTTGCAAGTATCAGAATATCAGGAACAATACCAAGTTGCTCAAAAGCAAAAAGAGTACCTGTACGGCCAAATCCGGTTTGGATCTCATCAAACAGGAGTAGGGCACCGACCTCCCTGCAGCGATTGGACAATGCTTTAAAGAAGTTGATGTTTCCGTTGATAATTCCTGCTTCTGCCTGAATCGGTTCAATAATTACGGCAGCTGTAGCTGTTGAGATAGCATTCAGGGGAACGATATTGTTGAATTCCAGAATTCTTATCGATGGAACAAGAGGGCGAAAGGCCATTTTGCAGGTTTCATTCCCCATCACGCTCAATGCACCGTGAGTGCTCCCATGATAAGCGTTAGTAAAGCAAATCAATTCATGCCGGCCGGTAAATCTCTTTGCCAGTTTGAGCGCACCTTCAACCGCCTCGGATCCGGAATTAACAAAAAACACCCGGTTGAGATTTTCAGGAAGATTTTTGATAAGCTCTTTGGCATACATAACCTGCGGTGATTGAATAAGTTCCCCGTAAACCATGGTATGCAGATATAATCCGGATTGTTTGCGGATGGCTTCGATGATCTGAGGATTAGAATGACCCAGGTTGCTTACGGAACACCCGCTGATCAGGTCGAGATATTTTTTCCCTGATGGATCATACAGATAACAACCTTCAGCTCTGGCAACTTCCAGCCCGAGGGGGTAGGGTGAGGTTTGGCCTAAGTATTTAAGGAATAATTCCTTCGAATCATTCATCGGGTCAGTGCGACATCAGATTGAGGCTCGCCAGCAATTGATCACGATATGATTTGCCAACAGGCACCTCCTGCTCTAAATTCTGCTCCTTAATAATCAGGCTGTTTCTTTTGATGGACTCAATTTTGTTGAGGTTAACAATATGAGACCGATGAACCTGCAGGAATTGATCAGGCGGGAGTTTCAGGAGAATTGCCTTTAGGGTGAAATGCACCGCAAGCTTTTCCTTGAAGGTTATGACCAGAACGTAATTTTCCAAAGATTCAATCCAAACGATATCGTCATAACTAAGTTTAATGAGGCTATGACCTTTCTTGACAAAGATGTCGTTTTGAATCTTTTGTACGTTATGCTGCCGGCGCCAGTGAGAATAGGCTTTTGATACTGCTTTATAAAACCGTGCATACGTGATCGGCTTTAAAATGTAGTCAGTCACATCGTATTGAAACGCTTCCAGTGCATACTTCTCCTGAGCAGACAAGATGATAACCACTGGTTTTTCTTCCAAAGTCTGCAAGTATTCCATCCCCGACATTTCAGGAAGCTCAATATCAAGAAGTACCAGATCGGTTTTAACGGTGAGGCTTTGATCATTAATGGCTTCTACAGCGTTACCGTAGGATCCGATAAGGTTAAGCATCCTGGTTTTTTGTACAAAGATCTCCACTAGCTTGCGCGATTCATCGTAATCCTCGATGATAATGCAATTCATAGGTTTAATTGACATGGGTCTTTGTTTTGATTATCAAATATAAATCTTTTTTCGAGTTGTTCAGAATGCTTAATGCTTTTTCGTAACCAATCAAGTATCAGAAACTTTTGTTCAGTCTCAGTCAACCTCCAGGGTATGGAGGAGTTTCTGAGGTCCCTCATCAGAGAATATGCCATAATTGCTACAGAAACGGAGATATTGAAGCTTTCAGTAAATCCGGCCATTGGGATCCTGACGAATTCATCCGACAGGTCTATAGCTGGTTGCGAAAGGCCTTTCAATTCAGTACCAAACAGAAGGGCGATCTTTCCTCCGGAGAGGTCGAGGTTATCGAGTGAAACATCCCTGGCATGAGGAGTCGTTGCTATTATCCGGTACCCATTGGCTTTAAGACTTTGAATGGCAGCTTCGGTGTTCCCTTCCGGTTTATTGAACCTGATGAGGTTTAGCCATTGGGCTGATCCTAATTCGACATCAGGATTTAGCTTGTACCGGTTTCTTTCCTCGACAATATGAATATCCTGGATTCCCA
>JAPLDV010000098.1 GCA_026391235.1 Bacteroidia bacterium
ACCGAATCGGGTTCAAAGGATTCCTGGAAACCGGTTCCCGACTCTCCAAACGGCAGAATACTGAATACCGGCGAAAATATCCGGGTATCCGATGACAGGTTATTAATAAATACATCGTAGGTTGCTTTAACTGCTGAAATACCGGCAATTCTGAAATGTTCCCAGGGCATGGCAGTGTAATTAAGAAGAAGCGAACCCACCGGTTTCACCAGCGAAGCATCCTTCATGATACTATCGTTGTAATGACGGCCTTTGTTGAGGTATACATAATCGATGTTCCAATGGTCGGCGTTAACCTTTAAACTGGGTTCATAGGATGGGGCAAGGGAAGCATAATTGGAGAACCGGAACCGGAAACCTTTTTGCAGGAAACGTGAATTGGTGATGTTAATCATTACGATCCTGAAATCGTGCAAAGCTGTGCCAGGTGTACTCCAAATGCGGGACCAGCGTTTGCTTTCAGGAGCAAAAAACTCAACAACCAGCGAATCACCCGGCTCAGGGGCATCGCCAAGCCCTTGCGGTTGATAATAGAAGCTTAGATAAATAGTAGTGTCGCTAGGGAAAAAAAGGTTAACAGGCCGCGAAGTAAGAGTATCGGCCCGAAACGACTCTACAGTAGCGTGGCTGTAAACAGCTCCTGACGAGTCGATTGCGTCGAAAGTAGCCACCCCGCAGGTGGGCGGATTGATTGCAAAGGATCGATTTATATAGACATTGCTGTCGGTCCACCGATTACTATCCGGGAATGGTGAAGAATTGCTGAAATCTTCAAGAAATGGCAACTGCAACGTATCCGGAATTCCGGATTTGATTGGCACTGGTCGGTGGCTCTTCATAAGCACCGGATTTGAGGCAACTGAGACCAGCCTTTCCTGTGCCTGGATACCATATCCAAAAAAAGCAGCCAGGACACTGATTAGGTGAACAATATATCTGATCTTCATGAAATCATTTTTGTATTTGAGTGGTGTCATTGATTAGCGTATCATTAACGGCGAAAGCCGAATCCATCAGCATAATCCGAAGTGAATCCCTTGTGAGCCAGATGTCGATTGAAAAACCCAGCCTGGCCTGATAGCTGACATCGGGGAACTGCTTATAAACCTTAGCCATTGAGCTATCCAGGGCATTTGTGACAGTTGAGTCGTATTTTGAAGCGCCAAGGTTGAAATAATTATTCAATGCGAGAATACGTGCGGTTTCCCGGCTGATGTTCAGCAAATTCGGTACCGGAGCACGTTCATTACTCAGGCCTTCCCCAACTACCAGGGTAATACCTGAGCCCTTTTCAATATTGGTACCTTCGGTGATAATCTTCCCACCGAATTTCTGTTCCAGAACATAAGTCGGGGCAAAATGAGGGATATACTCGATATATTGGTTGAGAACTGAACCGCGGGGAGATTCCGCAAGATAGGTTGAGTCTTGAATGATCCACTTAATATTGTTCTGCGAGCAGAGGCGGTCAACTTGCTGAAGCGACATCCCGGTGAAATCCGGAACACGGATCTTCTTTCCGTGACCGGTATAGAAATAGAGACTGATCTGAACCAGAATGATCAAACCAATAGTAACCAGTAGGGCAATCAGTACATTTTTCCAAAAAATCCGGCTAAACAGGAATCGAACAACGGGTGACTTCATAAATGATTACAGCTGCATTAACAACGTTTGGGCAAAGATAAAATTATATGATGGATTGAGTTAATAGATTTTCAGAGTGTTGTAAAGGGTATCACGCTCAACGGGCTCAAGTCCGCTGCTCCGGATCAGCGACACCAAACCTGCGGTTGACATAGCCGGATTCTGATCCCCGGCACCTGCCATGGAATAGATCCGTGTGGTATCTTCAATAGTGCCGTCAAGGTCATCCACGCCAAAAGAAAGGGATAAACCAGCGATCTCTTTGCCGATCATCGGCCAGTAGGATTTCAGATGAGGAAAATTATCGAGAAAAATCCGGCTGACCGCATAATTACGGAGGTCTTCAATAGAACTGACCTCACCTATGACTCCTAACGAATTGTTGGCTTTCCGGTATTTCAAGGGGATAAAAACCTGAAAACCGGCGGTTCGGTCCTGCAGCTGCCTTAACCGGTTCAGGTGGTCGATCCGGTGTTCATGTTTCTCGAGATGCCCGTATAACATAGTTGCATTTGTAGGGATTCCGATACGATGAGCTGATTCATGGATCGCAAGCCAGGTTTCGGATGCGGTTTTATCGGGACAAATCTTACTTCTCACCTCTTCATCAAAAATCTCTGCCCCTCCACCCGGGATGGAATCCAAACCAGCCGATTTGAGCCGGATTAACCCCTCTTCAACCGAAACCTGGCTTTTACTGAACATGAATTCGAGCTCCACCGCCGTAAAGGCCTTGATATACAGTGAGGGATTTATTTCCCTGATCTGCCTAAGCATACTTTCATAATAATCGAGTCCGCGATTGGGATGTACTCCTCCAACGATGTGCACCTCGGTTGCTGAACGATCTTTAAATTTATGGATCTCCAGTAAAATATCATCCATGCTCATCTCCCATGAGCCTGGTTGGTTGAATTTCCGGGAATATGAACAGAACCGGCAATTGTGAATACAGATATTGGTGGGTTCGATGTGAAAATTGCGATTGAATACAAGCCGAAGGAGCCGCGCACGAATATCTACATCCGAAACGCAGGCGTCACTCTTTATCTATTAAATGAGATAAATATGCC
>JAPLDV010000679.1 GCA_026391235.1 Bacteroidia bacterium
TTCGCTGAGTTTTGATGAAACCGGGAAAATCTATCTGATTACCGGTGCCAATATGGCCGGAAAATCCACCTTATTGAGAATGGCCGGGGTTAACATGATCCTCGCAATGGCCGGGGGACCGGTGTGTGCAGAACGATTTGCACTGGTTCCCATTTCTCTTCATACCAGTTTAAGAACCAATGATTCGCTGGGAGATGATGAGTCCTATTTTTATGCTGAACTGAAAAAACTGAGCCGCATAATAAGCCGTTTTGAGAAGGGTGAAAAACTGTTCGTCATTATTGATGAGATGCTTAAAGGAACTAATTCGCTTGATAAACATACCGGTTCGGCTGCCCTGATCCGGCGCCTGATTGACCGGGGAGCATCCGGACTGGTTGCCACCCATGATGTTGAACTCGGGAAACTGGAATCCGACTATCCCGGGAGGTTGGCCAACCACTGTTTTGAAGTCATCACCGAAGGCGACCATCTAAAATTCGATTACCTCCTGTACCCCGGAATCAGTCAAAACCTTAACGCTACGTTTTTAATGAGGAAAATGGGGATTATCGGGAAAGCTTAATTCCAAAAATTACTCAAATTTCGGCGGTTTGCTGCACATTGATAAAATATTCAGACCTAATCCTTCCTCCGGTCGACAAAACATATTATCATTGCACCCGCTGAAGGGAAAACATAATACTTTTCGGGTTGTATTACTCATTCATTTAGGTTTGATATGTATAAAAGAATTCTGGTTTTTTCAATAGGATTATTAAATATCGTTGCTGCTTTATTCGGGCAGCAGGCAGATGTAAGTGCTTTAGGTTCAGATGATTCAATATTGAAAAATTTGCCAAGGATGACAATGCCGTCTGGTTATGCTACAAGACCATTACCAACTAAAAAAGATAATTCCCGTGTAATTTATTTTTCCGGCATTTATAACCAGGATGTATGGAACTGCAATCAAGCTGCTTCGATCTGGACGATGTTCACTTATGAGATAAATTATTTGCGAAATTTGAATTCCTCATTGACCCAAAATCAATATAGCCCGATGGCGGTTTATAACCTCCTGAATTACGGTAATGGTTCAAATGGTGTTTCCTATTTCGATAGCTGGAACCTGATCAAATCCAACGGGATACCCGGCAATCCGGATTTTACTGCATACAGCCAGAATTCACAGATCTGGATGACCGGATACGACAAGTATTACCGGGGGATGAAAAACCGTGTGGATCAGGTTTTTGCCATTGATGTCGGAAATCCCGACGGATTGCTGATACTAAAACATTGGATAAACGATCACCTCGACGGTTCACAAATTGGAGGAGTGGCTAATTATCAGATTGGATCGGGTGGCATGGATATTCCCCAGATTCCGCTGGATAAAGGCTTGGAAGAGGAGGGACAGTGTATCGTCATCAAGTACGGTCCGATTGTTGGCCACGCCATGACCTTTGTCGGATGGAACGATTCGGTCCGCTATGATGTGAATGCCGATGGCCGGTATACGAATAATATTGATATCAACGGCGATGGCGTTGTTAACATGAAGGATTGGGAAATTGGTGCCATGCTGGTGGTTAACTCCTGGGGGGCAGCTTACAATGCAGGAAAATTATGGGTAATGTACCGGTTGTTAGCTGAAAAGGTCATAGACGGAGGTATCTGGAATAATGCCGCAATGGTGGTTAAGCCAAAGAAAACCTATGATCCGTTACTAACTATTAAAGCAAAGATACGCTATAACCAGCGCAACCGGATTAAAATCCAGGTCGGTGTTTCATCGGATCTGAATGCGCATGACCCCGGGAGAGTGATCGATTACCCCTGCTTTAACTTTCAGGGAGACGTTCTGCCGATGCAGGGTTTCTCGGGTGTTGACTCGGATCTGATTGAAATCGGCCTGGATATTACCCCGCTGATGAATTACATCCCTGCAAACGGTCAGGCCAAAATATTCCTCGATGTGATCCAGAAGTCCCCGGATGCCACTGCTTCCGGCAAAGTTGAGAGCTTCTCGGTTTTGGATTACACGAATGGAATAAATGAATTTATTAATACTGAAGGGGCAGTTACTATTCTCCCGAATTCGGTTACCCGGCTTTCAGTACCCATAAATACACGAGTAAACAGGCCTTCAATTATCACCGAAGAACTGACTGATGCTCAGGTTGGAATGGAATACCGGTCTCAGATTGAGGCTGATGGAACAACCGGTCCCTACCGCTATGAAAATCCGGCAACGTGGTTTGTTGAAAAACCAATTGCTGAATCCTTTGATTTTGCAGGAGGTAACGAAGTCTTTACTGAACCTCTTAAAACGGCCAGGGTGATGGATTTGCCCTTTTCCTTTCCGTTATTCGGCAAGAGCTACGATCAGGTAACCGTTCTTGCTGATGGGGGTATCGTCATGGGCCAGAGTTTAGTAATATATCCGTATGTGATCGACCCTCGTCTGCGTTTTTATCAGAATTGCGGTATTTTCCCGCTTCTCGGGACTCTATATTATTCTAAGCCAGGCAGTAGTGTAACCATGGAAGTTGCTTCTGATGCAGCGATTTTCCGCTGGCATGCAGCTGTCGACCCTGAGGGCTTAAAGCGGGTGGAATTTGCAGCAAAGATCCAATCCGACGGGACCATACAGTTCTATTACGGGAATGTGAATATTACGCCTGATATTTTCTGGATATCCGGAATATCTAAAGGGAACAACCTCGATTATTTATTAATGGATCAAAATTTTTCCGGGGTTAAAAATGATGTGGCATTCGGTCTTGAGCTGATGGAATGGCCTTCGTGGCTGAGCTTGGGGAGCAATGGCGATTTGCGTGGCATTCCTGATAAGACCGGATTATTTACTTTGCCATTGAAAGTCACTGACTGGTCGGGGATCAGCAATTATAAGGAACTCTCGATAAAAGTAAACGGGGGAAGCAGTGTCCAAACAATTAATCAGGAAGGCGGAACCCGAATCTGGCCTAATCCGTTTACAAACCGGCTTTGGCTGGAAGGTTATTGTGAGCAGGCTGGTAATCTGACCTTTACTGTTTACGACCTTTCGGGTCGCGAGTTGCTTGCCAGAAAATACACCGCTCAGGCTGGTCACAATACTATTCATTGTACGGATTTAGCCGGCCTTAACAGCGGAGTTTACCTGTTTCAGCTGGCTGGCGTGCTTAACGCACAGGGAAAACTTGTTAAAAATTAGTTGATCGGCTGGCCAATATTGATACCCAGCTGGATCATATGGCTGCTGAATCCTTTTGGAATATCGGCAGAAACCGGGATCGCAAACAGGTAACGGAATGACAGGTTATCAAGCCTGACTCCCACGAACACTGAAAAATCCTCTTTCAAACGGTAGGAAACCCCGGCATTAAACATGTCACGCAAGTGAACGGTTGTGCTCACATCAAAAAGAAATCCGTTACGCTGGTTGAGCTTAATTAAGGCCATAGGCTCGATCTTCAGATTCATGCTTCGGTTCAGCGTAAAAAAATAACCCCCGTAGGCATAAGCTGACCGGGCCAGATCGGGATTAAGTGATGGTTTTTCGGTTCCCGGAAATCCGTAATTACCGAATTTCACTGATGAATTTGCCAATTGAATCAGCGAGAATCCTGCATAGCCCTCCTTGTTAAAATAGTGGACACCAGCATTAAAATCAATGAAAAAACTTTTATTTGGATTATTCAGATAGGGATCTTGCGGATCGGCCAGAACAATACGGCTCGACCCAACCTGAAAAAAGGTTGGGGATAATCCGAATGATAACCGGCCTTTGTTCAGATACAGATGATAGGAATAATCCAGGTGTAGTCCGGTTAGATGGAAAACACCATACGAATCATGGAAAAATCCTCCCCCGACTCCAACATTGCTGTAGGTGTATTTCCCTTTATTGATAAATCCCTGAGGGGTGAAACGCGACTTGGCTGGGACCCATTTTGTATGATAGGTAACGCTTTGACTGGCTGGTGCTCCATCCCAGCCTGACCATTGTTGCCTTGAATTAGCCACCAGCGTACCATATTGTCCCGTTCCGGCAATGGCGGGATTGAGGAGAAACAGGTTAGCCAGATACTGGTCCGAAAAGGAGTTTACCTGAGAAAAACCCGAAACGACCGGTGCCAGCAAGGTCATAATCAGCACCAATCGGAGCGAAAATGTTGTTAAGGATTCAAATGAAATCCTCATATATAACAGATTATTCCTCATCTTAATATAGAGACCGAGCCTTTGAGTGGTTTAAGATCACTTTGCAGCCAAATTAGGTAATAGTAAGATCCCACAGGCAGAACATTACCCGATTTATCAATTCCATCCCATGGTTCAGGGTATCCGGTTTCCGACCACCATATCAGATGGCCCGATCGGTTGAATATTTTCACCAGGCACTCCGGAAAGTCTTTCAATGCAGCAATTTCCCATTTTTCATTGATTCCATCACCATTCGGGGTAAAAGCGTTAGGAATACTAAACGGAGGATAGCCGAGGGTGAGATCGATCAGTGCATTCTCGTGGCATTTGGCAGCATCCGTTACCCAAACCAAATATTTTCCAAGAACCATATTCGATAAAAAAGTAATGGTATCGTTGGTCGACCATTTGACCGAATAGGGAGGTGTTCCACCCTTGATCATCAGGTTAATTTCTCCGTCGGAGCATGTTTCACAGCTCGGTGAAACCAAATGGTAATTTAACCGGATGCTATCCGGCTCATTAAATATGATCTCCCTGGGATATTTTGTTATGCAGGCCTTATCTTCCCTTACCAAGACACGGAAAATATTTTTACCGTATAAACCCTCGAAAGATGGACTGTCGGAGAAGCTTAAACCATCGTCAATGCTATACTGGTAAGAAATTCCCGAACCGTGAGCATAGATCATCAGACTGCCATCTTTACTTCCGGCACAGGTAACAGGATTAGTTTCGACCTTATCGATTACAAGCTTGTTCGGGTCGTTAATCCGGATGGATACGGTATCAGAATTTTGACATCCGTCTTTTGAGACGACTGTCACCCAATATTTCCCGTTTTGGGTAACTGATATTTCGCGCGAATTTGCTCCGTTGTACCAGGTATAAATATCGGATCCGCCCTGGTTGGCGGTCAGTATAACCGGGTTCGTTGTGCAGTAAACGGTATCCTTTCCCAGTTCAGCTTTAGGCTTATCCTTGGTGGTCACTTGCAAAGAATCGCTGTTGACACAGCCATCAAAAATGATTTTAACCCAGTATAATCCGGATTGTTTTATGAATATATCCGAAGTGGTGTCGCGGGTACTCCACAGATAGGTATCCCCGATGCCACCATTGAGTCTAAGCGAGTCCAACACACAAATAGTGGTATCCTGGCCCAGATTTACCACCGGAAGAGGTTTAATCTCAACATGAATGCTGTCGGTATTGGAGCATCCATTCTCCCCGGTTATGGTTAGAAAATACATACCGGTTTCGTTCACCCTGGTCACAGGAAGCGTATCCCCGCCCGGGCTCCAGTAATAGTGGATGCCCGTACCGCCCTGCAGTAGAACAGGGGCGGCCTTGCATTGACTTTTATCTTCTCCGAGTTCAACAGGAGGCAAAGGTTTTATTGTCAGATTAACGGTATCGCTGTTCACACATCCGTCAAAATGGATAGTTACCCAATATGTGCCGGATTGACCGGCATATTTATCAGGAGTGGTTTCGCCGGTGTTCCATAAATAGGTATCGCCTTTACCGCCATAGAGTTTGACGGGTTTCGATGAACAAATTGTGGTATCAAGGGGCATTTTCAGATCCACAACCGGGAGTGGCTTGATGGTAACCTGTATGCTGTCGGTGTTATAACAGCCATTATTCCGGACGGTCAGTTTATAAGTATGAGTACCGGGTTCATTTACACTGATTTCCTCAGAAGTTTCACCGCCCGGGCTCCATAAGTATTGATCACCAACAACATGACCGGAGAGGGTAAGAGGGCTTCCCAGGCACTGAGTGATATTATCACCCAGGCGTATGTCGGGAAGGGGCTTGATAACAATTTTAGTAGTATCCGTGAGTACACAATGGTTCCGGTCGGTGGCATAGAGGATGAGTGTGTCAATTGATTGGGTGATATGCACAAACTGCGTGGTTTCATCATTGCTCCATTTATAGGCAATGTACTCGCTGCCTCCGTCGAGTTCAACGGTATCGCCCTGGCATTTCTCATGAAGATCACCCAGCATTGGCAGGTTTACCGGGAAGACTTCGATTGTTTTGTCCCCATAAGAAAAGCACTCTTTTCCTTCCACATTGAAAGAATATCCTTTAACACGATAAGTAGTAGTCCCCGTGATTGTTACATTTATTGAAGATGCCGAAAGCCCGTCAGGGTTGGTCCACAGGAAATTAGGTGCACCTTCGGCTGAAAGGGTAATCACGGTACCGGGGCAAACGGGTCCCGTAACGGAAGCGTGTATAATTACATCGGGTATATCTGAATTTGAAACACCGAGTTTGCTGGTTATGGAGCACCCTGTTTTACGATTGGTTATTTTCACTTCATAAACCCCTCCAGGTAAATTAAGAAGCTGATGTGTTGTATCCGGAAATCCGGTCCAAACAAACTTATATTGGTCCGGCGACTGGTCCATCAACAGTGTGATGGAACCGTTTGAAGTGCCGCAGGCAGCAAATGTGATCAATGTATCCAAAATAAGCGGAACCGGGTTCTCCTCAACCACGGTAGAATCTGAATTGGAACAGCCGTTATAATGGGTTACAGTTACTACATATTTTCCGGGATTGTACACCATGCGGTAGCGTTCGACATTCAGGTTCTGATTATCCCGCCAGCTGTAAAAGGCTCCATCGCCGGCATCCAGCTGGGCAGGATCTCCTGCGCACATACTGGTGGTATCCGGGAAATTGAGTTCCGGCAACTGGTGAATGGTGATCTCGCGTCGCTGATTAAACGGTGTTCCGAATTGGGTAAATTTACATTCAATCAGATATTTGCCTGGCTGAGTAAACCGGTAGGTGCCTTCCTTGGTTTCGGCATCAACAGCTGCGTAACCAAAGGAAACTGTGCCGGTTGTATCAAAAATTTGCCAGGAAGGCAGGCCATTAATAGCCAGTCTGGTTGAGAGGTAAAACCGTGTAAGATCATTCTGGCAGGTATTCTCAAAATAAAATTCCGCTGCCTTGAAAAAATCGGAAAGAAAGGTAGGCAATCCATAATAGGCTCTTCCTCCTTCCCCGGTTAGGTTGTTCCTTAAACTCGCACCATTGTCCGTATAGTTGCATTTCTTCTGGATCGGAGATTTGATCACTCCTAAATAGGGCTGACCAGATAGAGACACGTAAATTTTACCATCGAACCCAAGCTGAAGGGCGCCGCAGAGAATATTTGGATTTTGACGCAAAATCTGGACGCTGTTTTTTATGAAAGTTTCATTAAGAGCCGTAAGATCCCATTGATAAAGAATACCTCCTTTTCTGGTTGAGCCGTACAGGTAATTGCTCGTGGGTGAAAATTCCACACCGTAAGCAGCTTCTTTTTCGGCAAACAGATCAAGTGCGTCTCCAGCCGGAAGCTTGGCGATCAACATAATTTCACCGGTTTCATGATTGAAGCTGAACAACTCGAAAAAATGCTGTCCTTCCACAGCTGCAACCAAAAAATCTCCCTTTGGCGATGATTTGAGGTACCCGGTGGCTCCACGATTGATCCGGTCGGTTGGGTCAATAATATGCGGAGATCCGGCTTCGGGCATGGACTCCAGAGAAATCCCGGAATTATTGAGAAGAAACTCATAAAAAGCCCAGGTGCCGAATTGATGCGCAATAATCCAATAATCCCCATTAGGTTTTTTAACTACCGTAATTTTTTCTGTGAACAAAATGTTCGGATCATCTACCAACGGAACATTCTTTTTCGTAACCCGGCCAAATGGCGGGTTCTGTGCCATATCAACAACGCTGTAATTTAATCCGTGATAGTCCGGAGAATATTGCGCCACTGCCTGATCTACAGTGAAAATGTAAAACTCAGTGGTTGAACCCGGCCTGGGAACAATGATCGATGACTGCGTACTGGAAACATCACCGTAAAGGCCATCTCCATTATCCATGATGCCATGAATGCTATTGTAAACGGTCTGGCCATCTGTATAAAACAGCAGTTGTCCCTCTTTATCGCTTATTGTTGCAACCCCCTCCCGGGTGTTTATTTTACCATCGGTTCGCGGCCGGGGGTAGGACAGGTTGAAGTCTAATCCTGCATTTTGACCAAAATACCAGACGGCTCCCTCTTTCTGGGCGTGAAGTGGCTGGGGAAGCGATAACGCTAAACCTGCCAAAACAACAAGAAACCGCATTTGCACAACTTCCGGAATTAAAAGTGATCAAAGATTATGAAAATTCCGCACTATATTTACGCGATTTTTGACTTTGATTATGAGAAAGCTGTTATTCATTCTATACCTCACCAGCGCTGCGATTAGCGGGCAACCACAGAACATCGGCGATTATCCGGTGTATCCGGTGCCCGAAAGGTACCGTTTGAAGGGGGGGGCGGGGCTCCCGTACCGTATCGATAATTCGCAAAAAAAATTCTTCCCGGCAGTTTTTGATCAAAATAACTGGAGCTGCAACCAGGCCAGCAGCATTGGCTATGTTTTCAACTATGAGATCAACAGGTTGCGCAACCTTGCATCCAGCGGAAATGAGAACCTGTATACACCCGGATTTGTTTGGAACTTTCTGAACAGTGCCAACGGGGGGGTGGGAGTGAGTTATTTCGACAGCTGGGAAATTGTTAAAACCGCCGGTTGCCCGAATTATGTTGACTATCCATATTACTGGCAGGGCTATGGCATCTGGATGTCAGGATATGAAAAGTATTATCGGGCTATGCAAAACAGGATATCTGTAAATTACTCACTCCCGGTTGGCACTCCCGAAGGACTGGCTCTCTTAAAACAGTATCTCGTCGACCATTTTGAGAACTCCCCCGATGGCGGGGTAGCCAACTTCCAGATTGCATCCGACCGGATGGATACGAAGTATTGGACCGATCCCGAAACAAGCGAACAGTGGCCAGTTATCTGGACATTCGGGAATAATGTCGGTCATGCCATGACCTTCGTCGGATACAACGATTCGGTGCGGGTTGACCTGAACAACGACGGAAAGTTTACCAATGATAGAGACATCAATAAAGATGGTTTGGTTGATATGAAGGATTGGGAGATCGGTGCGTTTCTGGCCGTTAACAGTTGGGGCCAGGGTTTTATGAAAGGCGGGAAAGCCTTTGTACTCTATAGCGTGGTGGCCCATGAAGGAAATGATGGCGGAATCTGGAACCGTTCGGTACATGTGATAAAAGCCATTAAAAATTATACCCCTGAACTTACTATGCGTGTGGTAATGAGGCATGAACAGAGAAAAAGGTTCGGAATCCTGGCGGGATTTTCGACAAATGCAAATGCCTTGGAGCCTGAACAAACGCTTAGCTTCCCGATATTTAACCACCAGGGCGATAATAGTCCGCTCGTAGATCCCGATAACCCGGACGACAGCCGCCGGTTTGAATTCGGATTGGATATCACTCAGTTTATCAATTCAATCGAACCCGGAGTTCCGGTAAAGTTTTTCCTGATAGTTGAAGAAATTGACCCGAATAACGTTGCTGCCGGTGTGGTTGATGAGTTTTCTGTCATTCATTACCTTAATGGTGCGGATGAAGTGATTTCAAGTGAGAAGAATGTAGCTGTTGTCAACAATGGAACCACTTATGTCAGCCTTACCCAAAGCCTGAATTTTAACAAGCTGAAGGTGGAGGAGCCCCTGATCACCAACATTATAACCGGACAGCCATTTTATGCCCAGCTGTCGGCCCGTGGAGGACAATCACCCTATCGGTGGGAACTGGTTAAAGATTATAAGGAAAATACCTCCACCCTGCCATTCGGGGATATAGCAGGCGATACGCTCTCGGATTTTTCAAACAAGATATCCTTCAGGCGTGTTAATCTTCCATTTGAGTTTTCGTTTTACGGAACCAAATACAAGAGCCTGATTGCTGATATTAAAGGAGCTCTTCATTTCGACAATGAATATTACCAATATCCCTATGCGGTGAATAAGGAGCTTGCATTCAGGGTCAGGAAAAGCATTGTCCCGTTTGGTGCTGATATTCAGATTAATGTACGGGGCGATGCCTTTATTTATTATCCAACTGATTCAATGGTCGCTTTTGAGTGGAAGGCTTCAGTTTATACCGGATCAAAGGTCTATCCGCTCTCGGTTATCGCAAGACTATATGCTGATGGCCGGATTGAATTTCAGTATGGAAATCGGAGCGTTCCGGTTCAAAAAGATTACCCATGGCTGGTGGGGATATCCAATGGTGACCAAAATGTATATAAATACGCATCTGTCAGTGAAAACCAGCTGATGTTTGAAAATTACGCAATCACCTTTTCACCATCGGATTATCCGGCTAACCTTGTTTTAACTGAAGATGGTACACTTAGCGGACTGGCCAGCGAAAATGATCATCAGTGGAACATCCTGGTGAAGGTATCGGATTCTTATCACCAGGTTCAGTATGCCTCTATTCCGATTTCCACTATTTCCAGGGATACGGCAGCCATAGTGAGCAAGATTTTTCCCAACCCGTTTAACCGTTCAACCGGTATTTCTTTCAAGGTAACTGAAGAGATGCCTGTGATTCTTGATATTTATGATTTTTCAGGACGTAAGGTTATGGAAGTGCTCAACCGGACTCTTTTGCCGGGAGATTTCACCTTTTTCTGGAATGCCCGTGATGAATTGAACCGCAACGTAAAACCGGGAACCTATATTTATCAGCTTCGCATCGGCAACCATAAAGAGACCGGGAAGATGCTCCTGATAAGGTAAAAGCTTTACTTCCTTTCCCACGAAGCCTTGTCATCCCGGCGAAGGCCGGGATCCCGTCGCATACCACTGTATTTCGCACGAGCCTTTTTAGAACTCACAGTAGTGTCACGAGATCCCGGCCTTCGCCGGGATGACAAGGCTTCAGTATAAAGAGGAAGAGAAGTCTGAGTGTGGGTTCGGGTTCTCGCAATTATGCTTTTAAATTAGACGCAATTATGCGTCTCTACTTATGTTTTGGCGTCAGCCTGATTCGGGTCTGTTGCGCTACCTGGTACATCACCGGAACAATCACCAAAGTGAGGAAGGTAGAGAAAGTCAATCCGAAAATAATAGCCTGCGACATCGGGCCCCAGAACAACACGTTATCACCGCCAAAATAGATATTCGGTTTAAAGTCGGCAAATAATCCGATCAGGTCGATATTCAATCCGATGGCCAACGGGAGCATACCGAGAATGGTGGTGAGAGCGGTCATCAATACCGGGCGCATACGGGTTTGGCCGCCTTCAATTATGCATTCCTGTGAAACTTCCTTGGGAAGTGCTGCGCCTGTGGGCAAGCCAAGCTCCAACCGTTTCCTTTCTTTCAGCAGGGTAATGTAATCGACCAATACGATCCCGTTTTTAACCACGATTCCGGCAAGTGCGATGATCCCGATACCGGTCATGATGATGATAAAATCGAGTTTGAAAACGGCCAGACCGAGGAACACCCCGATAATACTGAACAGGATGGTGGTCAGAATGATCAGTGTTTTCCCGAACGAGTTGAACTGGGTAACCAGAATGACAAATATGAGGGCCATAACCAGGATCATGGCTTCGAGCATGAAAACTGAACTGCTTTCGGTTTGCTCCTGTTCGCCTGTGAAATGGATGGCATAGCCTTCAGGCAATGGCATATCGGTGAGCAAGGTCTTCAGTTCCCTGTTAATCGATGTGGCGTTATATCCGGCAGTGGCGTTGGAATAAAGGGTTACCACACGTTCCACGTTTTTCCGGTTAACCGAACCAAAGGTGGTACTGTACGAAAAATCGGCAACCGCTGAAATCGGAACCTGGATCATCTGGCCGGTGGCCATATTCATCGAGGTTACTTTCTGATTCATGAGGCTGCTCAGATCATAGCGGTATGCTTCAGCCAGACGGATGTCAATCGGGTATTCATCCTCGCCGATCTTGAAATCGGATATCTCTTTCCCAAAAAGGGCCGTGCGAATGGTTGAAGCAATCACCATGGTTGATAATCCGTAACGCTGAGCCTTATCGCGATTGATTTTCACCAATAGTTCGGGCTTGCCCAATTCGATATCGGTTTTCAACCCTTCAATTCCTTGAATACCTGAAGCATCAATTTTATTGATTACAGAATCGGCATACGCCAGAAGCTGATCGAATTGCTTACCGGATATTTCAATATTGATCGGATTACCGGTGGGCGGACCTTGTTCATTTTTCTCGAGATAAAACTCGATACCAGGATACTGCCCTATAAATGCCTTACTCAGATCCTGCATTATTTTATTGGTATTCACGCCATTACGAAATTCATAATCAATGAAATTCAACTGGACCTCAGCACGGTGAGGAGTTTCACCGGTTGCCATCTCATTATCGCGACGGACACCGGATCCGACCATCGTCAGCATCGATTTAACCAGATTCATATTTTCGCCCAGAACCTCACGGGTTTTAGCTTCCATCACACGAGCCACTGAGTCGGTGAGCGAAATATCTGATCCCAGCGGCAGTTCCGCAAAAACATTGATGGTTGCCGGTTCACCGTTCGGGAACAGGCGGGTTTCACCGTGCCGGGCACCAAAAAACATCATCGTGAAAATCAGCAGGCCCGAAATACCGGTGAGGAACCAGAACGGACGGCTTTTTGTCAAGCTGTAGCGGATAAAACGAAGGTAAAAATTCTCAAATTTTACCATCAGAACTTCATTGAACCAATAAGCAATCTGTTTCATGAACAACTGATGCATAATCATCAGCAGCACCATCATGGTCAAAAGGTTGGCAATCCAATAAATTCCTGTGATATAAAAAAGTGCGGCTACTGCTGCAACAATGGCTGCTGCAAAAAAGATGCGGCTGCTGCTGTGCGGCTTGTTATGATCGTGAGCTTCAAATGATACCGTGAAAACAGGAACAAAAATAAGAGCCACCAGTAAAGAGGCACCCAGTACCACCATCAGAGTGATTGGCATGAATTTCATGAATTCACCCATCATTCCACCCCAGAAAATCAAAGGCAGGAATGCAACAACTGTAGTGAGGGTGGAGGTGATCACCGGTATGGCGATTTCTCCGACCGCCAGCCGCGCCGCATCGAACTTGGAATAGCCCTTCTCCCGGAATCGCGTGATGACCTCCATCACCACAATCGCATCGTCGACAAGCATCCCCAATGCCAGGATCAGTGAAAACAGAACGATCATATTGATTTGTGCACCCTGCAGCGTGAGGATCACAAAGGTTATCAAGAGTGACATCGGTATGGCAAGGCCGACGATGATCGCATTCCGGAGCCCCAGGAATAGGAAAAGGACCGTAATAACCAGGATGATACCCATCACGATACTGTTCTCCAGCTCGCCAAGCTGCCTTTTAATCCCTTCCGATTGGTCGGCGGTATAATTTACACTGAGATCCGGCGGAATCGATCCATCTTTTTTAGCCGCATCCACAATAGTGAATGTTGATCGCGTTGCAGAAATCAGGTTCTGCCCGGCTTTTTTAACTACATTAAGGGTAACCACCGGATGGCCATTGAGACGCGCGTACGATTTTTTGTCGCCGAACCCGTCAGTTACCGAGGCTACATCCTTCAGGTAAACAGTATTGTTGGGATCCTGGCGAATGATTATGTTCCGGATATCATCAATGGTGTTGAATTCCCCGATGGTACGAACGGACCGGCGGGTTTTACCGATTTTGATTTCGCCTCCTCCCATCGACAAATTTTCCATGCGCATAATGTT
>JAPLDV010000833.1 GCA_026391235.1 Bacteroidia bacterium
AATGCAAATCAAACGGTAAGCGGAAGGTTGATGATAGTTCCCCCTGGTACAACGATTTATCAAACTTATGTTTACCCCAGGATTCTCTACAGTCAGATCCTGACATCAGGAAATGCAACGATTCAATCTGTTCCCGGCACCGGTTATATCGATATTATTTGCGAACCGGGTACAAGTTATCTTTACCTTATCGGTGGGCCTGAATATCCCGATGTGATGAAAAACACGCAGCGGATACTGGAAACATCGCAGGATATCTTGCTGAGCAGAACCAACAGATATTGGGAAGATTTTACCAAAAGGCGAAAGGACTTCACCGATATTCTTCCGGCTGTTACACCTTCCCGTTCAAAACTCCTGCAAACTATTGACGTTGTTGCGGTGCTCCTGAAAACACAGCAGAGCATCCAGGGCGCTGTTTTGGCAGGCTATCCCTATCCGCTGGGTTACATTCGCGATCAATATGGCGTATCAAGGGGGTTACTGGCGCTCGGATTAAACGCTGAAGCAAAATCAATCCTCAACTTCTATTGGCAGATCTGGAAAAGGTACGGTTTTATTCATAACGCACAGGCGATAGGCATCGACGGAATTTTTCACATACACGAAAATGATGAAGTGGAGAGCCCGGGCTATCTGATCCTGCAGGCGTTTGATTTGGTGAATGTTACTCATGATGTGGCCTTCCTGGATACGATAGCCCCGATGCTCGACTGGGCATTTAACAGTCAGAAAAAATGGCTGGTAAAGGATATGTTGCCCTTTAATGGCGACGAAACTTATGTTGCAGGGGGGATGTTGCCCCGCTCGGCCCTTAATGACGGTTCCGCTGAAGCTACCATGCTTTTCGTTGAAAGCGGACAAAAATACCTCGATTGGGTTGGTGCTAAAAAGCGTTGGACAAATGAGGCTATTGCAGAAAACAAGGCCCTAATATCCCGGGTTAAAGCGAATTTCCAGGATAATTTCTGGCACGATGGCGCTCTCTGGACAAACAACCCGGAACGGGCCAAACTAGCCGACCTGCCCCGGTTCAGGCATGGAGTCTGCGAAGCTGCCGGTAAAAACTGCCTGATGACAAAATATCAGGGAATTGTTTGGACCGAGCGAAATGATAACGACCGGTATGTTTGTGCTAGTTGTAT
Source organism: Bacteroidia bacterium (assembly GCA_026391235.1). The sequence goes on from JAPLDV010000833.1 coordinate 1,146, forward strand.
TTCGGAGGGGTTGTTGCCCCGAGCGGAACCCAAAGCGTATAACTTGCTGTCAGTAGCTTTGGCGCCTTTCTATATGAATTATAGTATTGTGCCTTATGATCAGCTAAAACCGGCTGTCCTGGAGATGGTCAACAAGAAAGATGAGCCACGAACCGTGGGCTATGATTATGGTTTCCTGCTTGCGGCCCTCAATAAACTAGATCGGCCTGAATCCTTAACCCTGTTTGATAAAACGTTATCCGTATTAGATCAGACAGGAGCCTGGGCCGAATATTATTTAAATGATTTGCCTTACGGTACCCGATGCCGTCCCTGGGAAAGCGCCATCAACCTTGAGGCACTTATCGACTGGGCGACGAAACGTTAAGGACGTGAAGGACGTTAAGAATCGTGAAGAAGGATAAGACAGAATTTGAACTGGAACTTCTTGTTTTTGGTTGAGAAGATAATAGGCTCTAAAAATGTTTTCGCCGGAACCCGACCTGATGATAAAGGGCACAATGGTTGCAATGATCACGGTAAAGACTACTACCAGTATGAGCAGGTTGTACCTGACATTGTAATTGCTCAGCAGGGAAGGATCATAGTAACTGTCAACATTCTGATCCGATTGATTATCTTCGACCTAAAATCGTGAACCTATGAAAATCAATTCAACATTTTTTTTGTCAGCAGTATCGGCACTGGCACTGTTTTCATGCGGCACCGATCAAAGTGCGCCTGATTTAGGGCTGG
>JAPLDV010000494.1 GCA_026391235.1 Bacteroidia bacterium
GGTGATAGGCGGGGGTGACAGGTCTCCCATACACATCCAATTAAAAGCCGACGTGACAGGAATGCCGATCACCATCCTGGATGTTACCGAAGCCGGGTGCATGGGAGTTGCCATGTTGGCAAAAGCAGCCTTCACCAATCAACAAGTCAGCGATATTGTAAAGAAATGGGTGAGGCCTGTTTCTACAGTTGAGCCAAAGCTTCAGAACCATTACCAGGCAAAATTTGAAATTTATAAGAACCTTTATCCTGCATTGAAACAACTTAAAATTAATATATGAACCCCTCATGAGCTAATGCTCGCAAAATGCCATGAAAATAATTTGAGGGCTCCATGAGTACGAGCCAATCAACCATGAAACAATAAATTATTTACGAATGAAATACCTACTGTTCCTTATCTTACTCATTGTTCCGAAGGTTTCGGTTTATTGTCAGGCCGAAAAGAACTCAGTCCTCCTGCTTAAATGGCAACTCGGATATAATTCAGATCCTGAAACAGAATCAATGAAGTGGACTTCTGCAACTGTTCCGGGTGCTATTCAACTGGATATTGCCAAAGCCATGAATTATGGTTTATGGTATTATGCTGAGAACTGGAAAGACTATTTGTGGATGGAAGATCAGGATTTCACTTACCGCGCTTCCTTCAAAAAGCCTGAAATGCAATCCGGTGAACGGGTTTTCTTTGTATCCGAAGGGATTGATTACAACTTCGAAATCCGCTTAAATAGTGAACTGCTCCTGCAGCAGGAAGGAATGTTTACGCCGGTTAAGCTTGATCTTACCGGGAAAATCAAGGCAGAGAATGAGATAACTGTTGTGATCTATCGCATACCCAAATCAATAGCTTTTCCGGCCGACCGGAATCAGGCAAATCATTCCGTGAAACCTGCCGTTAGCTATGGCTGGGACTGGCATCCGCGGCTGGTTCCTTCAGGAATCTGGGATGAGACCGGACTACTGATTGAACCGGGAAATGCAGTAGAGGATCTGCACCTGGATTATCGCCTTAATGATTCGTTTGATGCTGTTGCATTGACATTAAATGTGACAGGCAGGAATCTTGCAGGGTGCCGTTATCAGTGGGGATTGATTGATAAATCGGGTAACAGGGTATTGGTAAAAGAGGGAAGTTTTGAAAATGGCAGCCTGAGCAAAGTTGCCGGGTTGAATAATCCAAAGCTCTGGTGGCCACATGATCAGGGTGATCCTTATCTGTATAATCTTCAATTTCAATTATTTGACCGTAATGGAAAACTCATCCAGACCATGGAATCCCCTGTTGGTTTTCGCCGGGTAAAGCTTGTTTTAAACACCGGGGCCGGTGACCCCCCAACCTTCCCCAAATCACGGATAGTGCCTCCGTTTCAGATGGAAATCAATGGTCGCAGGATTTTCTGCAAGGGAACCAATTGGGTGAATCCGGAGGTATTCCCCGGAATTATTACCGCTCAGCGATATGAGGAGCTAATCGACCGGGCGGTTGAGGTTAACTTCAATATTTTCAGGGTTTGGGGCGGGGGCATAGTCAATAAGGAATCATTCTTTGATGCCTGCGACCGGAAAGGTGTGCTGGTATGGCAGGAGTTTCCGCTGGCCTGTAACAATTATCCTGACGATCCCCATTACCTGCAGATTCTGGAGCAAGAGTCTGCTTCAATCATCAAGCGAGTCAGAAAGCATCCTTCACTAGCCTTATGGAGCGGCGGTAACGAGCTCTTCAACAGCTGGAGCGGGATGAACGATCAGTCGCTGGCGCTAAGGCTGCTGAACAGCCAGTGCCTGAAATTTGATCCCAACACTCCGTTTATTCCTACCTCCCCGATTGATGGAGTGGGCCATGGTCATTATGTATTTCGGGATGAGCAGAATCGTGAGGAGGTATTCACACGGATGAAGCGTGCGCATTTTACTGCCTATACCGAATTCGGGATGCCTGCACCCGCATCGGTGGAGATTTTGAAAAGCATTATTCCGGCCAACGAATTGTGGCCGCCAAAACCCGGAACATCATGGGAAAGCCATCATGCATACAAGGCCTGGGGACTCAATACCTGGCTGATGCAGGACATGATCGAGGACTATTTCGGAAAATCCGGTTCTCTGGAAGAGCTGGTGGCGAACGGACAGATCATCCAGGGAGAAGGGTATAAATGCATTTACGAGGAGGCCCGGAGGCAGAAGCCCTATTGCGCTATGGCCATCAACTGGTGCTATAACGAGCCCTGGCCAACTGCAGCCAACAACAGCATTCTCAGTTATCCTGCTATCCCCAAGCCCGGGTTTTATCAGGTCAGGAATGCCTGCCGTCCGGTGCTGGCAAGTGCAACAATCAGTAAATTCAAATGGAAATCAGGGGAACTGTTTAACACACGGATCTGGATGCTGAGCGATAAACCGGTAGGCGTGAAAGCAGGAAAACTTAAAGCAACAATCGTTTCCGGTGATCAAACTATCGTATTGGGCAGCTGGAACTACGATGCCCTGGAGGCAAACACGAACCTGAAGGGTCCGGAATTCTCTCATATCCTGCCTTCTTTGCAACCAGGGATCTTTAAATTAATTCTCGAGGTTGAGAATATTCCCGAACTTAATTCTGAATATATTTTGTTGATGGATGGAGTGAAAAAATAGATGCAAGGGCTTATGTCCTTAATTTTTCAGGATTTCTTCTGCAATCAAATACTTGCATTACGTATATTTCTTTTTCAGTTAATTTATAAATCACTTTATAATTGCTTGTTACCAAATACCTGTATTCTCCATATTTATGTAATAATAGTTCTTCAATTTGTCCTTTCCTCGGTTGTTTCTGCAAATTTTTTACTGAAGAAAAAATTTTACTTTTTATGGTTTTGGCAAGCTTAACAGAAACCCTTAGTTTAAAGTACTCATAGATTAACTTTGTTTCTTCAAGTGCCTCACGAGTCCAGATAATATTCATAATTTAGTTACCAATTCTTTGATTCGTTTTCCGCTTCTTGCTGAGAATAAAGCTTTCCTGATCTAATATCTTCTTCAGCCCTGTCGATGCTTGCATAAAACTCTTCAAGGCTCATCGGCTTAATGTTTTCTTTTGAAATAGTTAAATAAGTCTTACGCATTTTATCCATTTTACTGATAATATTGGTATCGCTCATCTGTGCAATCCATTCAATTAACTCTAGTTTCTTAGTTTGTATGTTCATCTTAATTTGAATTATTTTTGGGTTAAACCAATAATCTCATTTTATTTAGCAAAAATAAGCAAAGATTCTTACATCTGGGATATAATTGTTAAAGACTCCTTTAACTTTCAGATTTGCCTGATAAGCCTCAAAATCACGCTTGGTGAACCAGCGACATTTCCATCCATCAGGTGAAAATGCGTCAAATATCGGGTGCAACTGTTCCAAGTTGCCCTATAGTACTGAATGAGGACGTCCATCCCATGAATTTTTCCGAATTAAAGTATAGCTTTACTTTATGAGAAAACCTTTTATTTTTCCACCCCTGATTCTTCTTTTACTGCTTATTATCACGGCCTGCAGCCAAAGCAATAAGACTGAAGTTCAGATCACCGCCCGTCGTACAAATCTTGTGGATTCTCTGTTGAATCATGCCGTAAACAATCAGGAAGTTCCAGGCGCCGTTGCTTTCATCAGCCAAAACGGAAAGATAGTCTTTCATCAGTCTTATGGTTACCGAAACCTCGAGTACAAACTTCCCTTGCTCAGGAACGATATCTTCCGGATGGCTTCCATGACCAAGGGTTTGACTGCCGTTGCCGTTTTGCAACTATATGAGCGAGGATTACTTTTACTGGATGATCCGGTTAGCAAGTATATTCCGGAATTCAGGAATCCTCAGGTGCTGATTGATATTTTACCCGATTCGGGTTTTACCGCTAAACCGGCATCCGGCGAAATAACTATCAGGCAGCTGTTGACCCACACCTCCGGTATTGGCTATGGATTTCAGGATGAACGGTATAATAAGCTGATAATCAAGAACAATATTAGCGAGGGATTTGAGGATGATGACAGAACCTCGCTGGAAAATATCCGGCGCCTGGGTAAAATACCCCTGCTTTATGATCCGGGAGTAAAATACACCTATGGGCTTAGTTATGATGTTCTCGGGGTTGTTATTGAAATAGTATCAGGCCTGAGGTTCGATCGATACATAAAACAATTTATACTCGATCCGCTGGGGATGGATGACAGCTATTTTGTGGTTCCCGAAAAAGAACAATACCGGTTGGTGACGGCCTATCAACCGGCCGAAAAGGGAAACGGGCTGGAACTAACGACTTATCCGGATACAGTTTACCCCCGGATAAAAACCAGGCGATATTTTTCGGGCGGCGCTGATTTGTGCTCCACCGCCGAAGATTATGGAAAGTTCATCCAAATGGTTATGAATAAGGGCGTTTACAACCATACGAGAATCCTTGGCGAGCGTTTTATCAAGATGATGCTGTCCAAACAAACCAGGCTGGATGACGGCAGCAGTGACCAGGGATTTTCCGCCTGGGTGACCAACGAAAAAGGCGCCGCCAAAGGTCCGATGACGCTGGGCTCATTCGGATTCGGCGGTTTTTGGGATACGTATGGCTGGGCCGATGTAAAAGGGAACTTCGTTGCCATGTTGCTCCTTCAAATGTATCCAACCAATAAGTTTCAGATACACGAGAAATTCAAGAAAATTGTTTACGGACGTTAATTTGAAATCAGATTAAAGATCCGTGAAATGCGGCCTTCGCTTTTCCAGGAAGGCATTAACTCCTTCAATCAAATCATGTTTTTGGAAAAGCTCCTTTAGACAGGTGTTTTCAATTTCCATGGCCTTTTCTGCATCCATTGCAGAATTCCGGATAATGGATTTAAGCGCATAGCTCATGGATGATGAACTTCTATTAGCCATTTGACTGGCAATGCTTATTGCATTCTGCATGAGTTCGTCTTTGGGAAAAACCAAATTCACCAGACATATCGTTGCAGCATCATCGCTTTTAATTTTCATGCCCGATAATACCAGGTGCATTGCCCTGGCTCTGCCTATTGCCATTGGTAACCGGTATGAGCCTCCAAAAGCCGGTATCATCCCCAGGAAAATCTCCGGCATTCCAAATACCGCATTGTCCGCGGCAAGGCGTAAATGGCAGCTCAAAGCAAGTTCCAGCCCGCCACCGAGGCAGAGACCATTGATAACGGCGATCACCGGCTTAGGGCTGTTTTCGATGTTTAAAAAAACTTGCTGTCCAAGTCTCGAAAATTCCACAGCTTCTTCAGGTGTTTTACAGTTGCTCATTTCCAAAATATCGGCACCCTTCGAAAATGAGCGCCCGGAACCTGTTATCATGATAACTTTAATATACCGGCTTGCAATTAACTCATGCATAACCGAATCCAGGTTCCTGAGAACTTCGGCCGACAAAGTGTTTCCCGGCGGATTCTTAATCGAGATTACTCCTACCCTGGTATTGCTCTCTACTTCCAGATTTGGATACTGCATGGTCTTATTGTTTTAAACTTAACTTCCCCTTATCAAAGGTGTATCTATTGTGAACTATTGTGCCTAATGTGGTTGATCTTTTCACTTGGATCATGCGATTTCACCGAATCATCGTAAGAACTTCCCTTTCCTCCAGATTCTCCAGAATATCTTG
>JAPLDV010000672.1 GCA_026391235.1 Bacteroidia bacterium
AACCCCTCCCTGAAAAAGGGAGGGGCTTGGCTTCGAGGGAGAATCAGAGCGAATTCCCCCTCCCTGTTTCAGGGAGGGGGGCAGGGGGTGGGTACTTCAACAACGCATAACCGATAACCCATAACCCATAACCGATAACCGACAACACTATGGTCAACTTCCTCATCCATCGTCCGATCGCCGTAATCATGGCCTTCCTGGCTATCCTGTTCCTGGGGGTGGTTACGGTATTCAAACTGCCGGTTTCCCTGATGCCGGATATCGATATACCGGAGATCACCGTGCAAGCAACTTACCAGGGTATTCCTGCCCGTGAAATGGAAAAATCCGTGATCAGCCGTATCCGCAATTCGCTGATGCAAGTGGCACATCTGGAGGGCATTGAGAGCGAAACCCGCGACGGATATGGTATCGTACGGATGAAATTCACTCACGGTACGGATATTAATTATGCCTATATCGAGTGCAACGAAAAGATCGATGATGCAATGAACGACATGCCCGAGGGCATTAACCGGCCCAGGGTAGTTAAAGCATCGGCAACAGATATCCCGGTGTTCAATCTGATGATCACACAAAAATCTGAATGGGCAGAACCGAAAAAGCTGGTTGAACTCAGCGAATTTGTTCAGTCTGTCATCCTCAAGCGCATCGAGCAACTGCCCGAAGTGGCCATGGTCGACATTACCGGTACCATGGAACCTGAACTCGTTATTTCTCCTGATGCGGAAAAACTCAAAAGCATCGGAATCACAGATGATGATATTCTGAATGCCCTCAAATCCAATAGTATAGATATCGGAAACCTCATGGTGAGGGATGGCTATTACCAGTATCAGATCAAATTTGCTAATTATCTGAAAAGTGCGGAAGATGTTGGTAATCTGTATATTGGTAAGAACGACCGACTTTTCCAGTTGAAAGATCTGGCCAGAGTGGAAATCCGGCCCCAGGAGAGACGGGGGATTTTCATGAACCGCGAACGGACCGGACTCTGTCTTGCCATTATCAAGCAATCGGATGCCCGCATGGAGGATCTGAAAAATGAGATCGATAAGATGCTGACCGCCTACCGGACAGATTACCCCCACCTGGATTTTGAGATCGAAAAGGACCAGACAACCATCCTGACCTATTCCTTGGGCAACCTTAAACGCTTCATTTAGTGTATGTTTCATGGTTCACTCCGTACAATGCTTTATAATAGCAACTTTTTGATACCAGTATATCGACCGCGGTGAGACGGTTCATAAAGCCTGTGTTCACGGAACAAACGAAGTAATCCGTCCGTTGATCTCTTCGGGATTGACCACATGTGCGGTTTTTGTACCATTGATCTTCCTGAGCGGGATTTCCGGTGCCCTGTTTTATGATCAGGCTATTTCCGTAACCATCGGATTAACAGCATCCTTCCTGGTGTCCATCACCCTGATACCGACCCTGTTCCGTCTGTTTTTCATCCGGAAGCCCAAGGCAGCCGCCAATAATTTCCTGGGCAAGATCAATAAAATCAATTACGAACAGGCTTATGTGAAATCTTTCAGCCACGTTTTTAAATACCGCGCCATTTACCTTGTGGTCTTTGTACTGATGATCGCGGCTTCGTATCCGCTGTATAAAATGGTTGGAGTGAGTCAGTTACCCGAAATCGAGCAAACGGAGGTTATTGCGGTCCTGGATTGGAATGAACCGATCCATGTTGAGGAAAACGCCCGCCGGGTGGAACAACTGGTGGCTTTTATTCCGGATAGCCTCACTCAATATTCGTCCCTCGTGGGCGAACAGCAATTTATCCTGAACAAGGAAGCTGAACGAACAGCTTCAGAATCAGAAATTTATTTCAAGATGACCAGTAATGATTCGGTAAACCGGCTGACTGGTCATATCCGTGATTTCCTGTCTGCCAATTATCCTATTGCCACGGTCAGCTTTCACCCGCCCGAAAATATTTTTGAGGCCATCTTTTCAGAAGATATCCCTGAATTGCTCACCCGTCTGTCCAGTATGAAGGGTCTGGAGCAGCCTCTGCTCCAGGAGGTATGGGCCTTCACCGATTCCGTGGCCAGGAATGATAACCTGACCTTTGAGCAGGTCCCGGTGCACGATCAGATTGTGATCGAGGTGGATCCCGAGCTGCTTTTGTTGTATAAGGTCAGTTTTAACAGCGTGACGGGACAGCTCGAAAAAGCATTTAACCAGAAGCGGATCGGGGTGTTGAAGACCTATCAGCGATTTATTCCGATTTTATTGGCCGATGTGCGTCGTCCGGTTGCAGATATTATCCAGAATACCTTTGTCCGGAACAGCGATGGGATAGAGTATCCATTATCCAGCCTGGTAAAGATCGGCCGCGAACAGCAGTATAAAACGATAAGAGCCTCGCGCAATGGTGAATATGTGCCGTTGGTTGCAAAGGCTTCCTCATTTTCGGTACCTGAAATTATTCAAAAGATCAAAAACGGCGTCCGGAACTCCACCGTATTGCAGGCTGAATTTGACGGTACCTGGTTCCGGCAGAAGGTTTTAATGAAGGAGCTGATGGTAGTGCTCCTGATTTCAGTCCTTTTACTTTTCTTCATCCTCGCTGCCCAATTTGAATCCTTTCTGCAACCTCTCATTGTACTGTCTGAATTGCCGATCGATTTAGCGGCCGCACTCTTTATGCTTTGGATATTCGGCGAAACACTCAACCTGATGTCGGCCATCGGGATCATTGTGATGAGTGGGATCATCATCAACGACTCTATTTTAAAGATCGATACCATCAACCGAACCCGGGCCGAAGGGTATACCGTGATGGAAGCAATTCATATAGCGGGTATGCGGCGACTGAAACCGATCATCATGACCAGCTTAACCACTGTCCTTGGATTATTGCCGTTCCTATTCTTCAAAGGCCTGGGTTCCGATCTGCAGAAACCGCTTGCGCTTACGATTATGGGTGGTATGACCATTGGCACGCTGGTGAGTATTTATATTGTGCCGATCATTTATTGGGCGGCGTACAGGCGTAGGGACGCATAAATGCGTCCGTCTTCGTAGCAAGTGACGAGTGACACCGAAATCGTAACGCGTGACGCGGAACACAAAATGACAAAAGACAAACAACAAAAAACAAATAAATCCCAAGCATCAATACTCAAACCAAACCCGGAGCTATTGTCATCCCGGCGAAGGCCGGGACCCCGTCGCGCTATCAGTGCCTCGACAGGGGCTCCCTAGCGCTACTCTGAGTTCCGCCAACAATCACAACAATCACAACCAACACAACCAACACAACCAACACAACCAGCACAACCAATGAAGCCTCTTTTCTGCCTTAGCCTGATCCTCCTCCTGGGTTCTGCCTGCAAAACAGGAACCAGGGAAACCGCGCCGGCCGGCGTAATCGATGTGTCGGGTGTCTGGAACTCAGACACCGTGATGATGCTATCATCCATCGCGCAGGATATTGAGTATATACCATTGGAAACCAACGCGGAATGTATCCTGGGTGACTACTACAATGTCAGAGCGGTAGTTCTGAAGAACTACATCATTGTTTCCGAATACAAGAAACCATTGAGGCTCTTTTCAAGATCCGGCAAGTATCAGGGGCTCATCGGTGGTATCGGCCAGGGACCGATGGAATATAGCGAACGATTCACGTATACCTATGATGAAGAGGCAAACCTCGTTGTGATTCTTGACCTGCAGCAAAAAAAACTGCTCAAATTCAATTTCAACCGGGAGTATACCGGTTCGGTCAGGCTGGCTGCTTATCCAAGCAAGGTAATAATTGATGGCCCTGATAAGTTTGGTATCCTTTACCAGCCATGGACCGAGATGGAAAAGGATACAGCAAGGTTTGAGTGGATTGACGGAACGGGTAAAGTCCTGAACTCGGTAAAACTTTACCAGGACCGCCCGAAAGATGGCGGGGGTACTTCTTCATTGTCGGCCAGGCTTTACAAAATAAACGGTCAGGTCCATTTCATCGAGAAGCCTTATGATACAATTTATCAATTAACAGATAATAAGGAGTTTAAGCCAGTCTGGTATTTTGCTGCCTGGCCAAATAAGCTACCCAGGGAGAGTTCTTTGGATATTGGGCGTTACAACAAGGACTTCCCAAACTTCAGCTCCGTTGAAAGTGTATTTGAGACACCGGATTATATGTTCATGCGTGGCGTTGACAAGCGGATGACCCGAACGATTTTTTATGACATAAATAAAAGAAAGGCCTGGTCCCTGAAATTGCAGGAAGGTTTTGAGGGTTTTTTTCTTGGCAGGCAAGGATTTCATAACGACCTGGATGGCGGGGTTCCATTCTGGCCAAACTCAACGAAAGAAATATTACCTGGTTTCCATAACAGCTCCTGAAGTTTTAATCCCGGCCTTCAAAGATAAGCCCGGGCCGGTTTACCCGCTGACCCGACCGGAACTCCGGCAGAAATTGTTCGATATGGTCGGCCGGCTTAACGAAAATGATAATCCGGTGGTGGTTGTGGTCACACTCAAAGGCAAATAACAAAAAACAAAAATCAAATGACAAATAAGCTCCAATACCCAATATCCAAAATCCTTACTTGCCTCTTGCTCTCCGCCCTCGGTTGTTCGGCTCCGGTTACTGCCCAAACTTCCGCAGCAGGGGTAACCGTGATCGATCTGGCCAAAAATAAAAACAGCACCGGGAAACTTCTTTTATCCGATATCGCCGAAGATGTGGAATATGTCAGGATGGAAACCAAACCGGAATGTCTGTTCTATACCAATTACAAGATGATTGTTACCGATAAGTATATAATAGCCGGAGCACACAGCAGGCCTGTGCTGGTATTTGACAGACAAGGGAAATTTCTAAGAAATATTGGCTCTGTGGGTCAAGGCCCGGGCGAATTCATGCGGGGAAGCGACCTGCTCTTTGATCCGGTCAAAAATATTCTGAGGGTGTTTGATAAATCATCCGGTAAATTGATCGCTTATACCATAGATGGTAAATATATCTCAGAAACAATACCGGGAAAGGATACCTGGGCTGTCTTCCCATTGACGTCCGAACGTCTGGCCTGGTGCTCTCCGATCCAGCAGAACGCAAATAATTATTTATACACAATTTGGGAAACAGACTGGAACGGCAAGTTTCTCAAGTGTATACCGGAAACGCCCCTTAAGGACAGAAAACTAAATCAGATCAACTTTATCGGCTGGCTGCACCCTTCACCTGAAGGAATGCTGTTGCAGTATACTTATCAGGATACCATATATTTATATACCGGAAACGCACTCAACGCCAGATATCTCCTTGCGTTGGGCGACATGAAGATGCCTCTAAAGATTGCTGCTGACCGGGAAGCAAGTTACCGTAACGAAAATTCCTATATCAGCGAACTCAGGGTTTTCACCGAACCGGCATTTTGGATGTTGAGGTATATGTACCGTGACGAACAGCACACTGCCTATTACGATCTAAAATCGGGCAAGATCTTTTATATCAAGGATCTGGATGCACAGAATCGTGGTTTGATCAATGATATTGATGGGGGGCCGGGTGCCCTTCCGGCTGTTAATGAAAACGAAAAATACTGGTTCGCCAGCTTGCAGCCGGTCAATCTGCTGGAATGGAACGAAAAA
>JAPLDV010000114.1 GCA_026391235.1 Bacteroidia bacterium
GTTACATTTGTCCTTGATTCTATCCCCACCTATACTCCTGCTGCCGGGCCGATCTACATAGCAGGTGATTTTAACGGATGGAATCCGGGGAACGCGGCTCAGGCTCTTCAAATGAATCAGTCCGGACAATGGTGGATAGCCCTTCCTTCCAGAGCAGCAGGTACCAAAATCCTATATAAATTCACCCGTGGAAGCTGGGCCACCGTGGAAAAAGGGGCGGGAGGCGAAGAGATCTCAAACCGGAGTTATACTTACAGCGTTCCGGATACGGTTCGGATAACCATCTTCAATTGGGCGGATCACAGCGGAGGTGAAACCACGACGGCAGCAAAAAATGTCACCCGTATTTCGGAAAACTTTCCGATTCCCCAGCTTGGCCGCACCCGCAGAATCTGGTTGTATCTGCCTCCTGATTATGAAAGCAGCGGGAAATCCTATCCGGTTTTATACATGCATGATGGTCAGAATGTATTCGATTCTTACACCTCTTTTGCCGGTGAGTGGAACGTGGATGAAAGCTTGAATGAACTGGCCGGTTTGGGACATGAAGTTCCAATTGTAGTGGCTATCGACAACGACGGAGCTCACCGGATGGATGAATACTCCCCCTGGCACAATGCCAGTTATGGCGGAGGTGAAGGCGATCTGTACATCGACTTTATTGTGAATACTCTTAAGCCCTATATCGATTCGGCCTACCGGACGCGGAAAGGCCAGGAATCCACCTGCATCATGGGCAGTTCCATGGGCGGATTGATTTCGATGTTTGGTGCATTCAAACGGCCCGATGTATTTGGAAAAGCCGGGATATTTTCCCCCTCCTACTGGTTTTCTGATTCCATCTGGCCATTTGTCAGAAGCGTTGACAAGATTCACCCCATGCGGCTCTACCAACTGGTTGGTTCTGCCGAGGGCGGATCTATGGTCCCCGATATGATTGCTATGCAGGATACCTTGCGGAAATTCGGATTTACGGATAATGAATTAAAGTCGAAGGTTGTGACAGGAGCCGGGCACAATGAGGGATTCTGGAGATCAGAGTTTAAAGAGGCATTTTTATGGCTGTTTGATGAATCGTCCGGTATTGGCAGCATCCCGAAATCCAGCCAGCTATTGAAGCTATATCCCAACCCTGTGCAGGATATCCTGTTTGTTGAACTTCCTGAACCGGGCAAGTCCGTAAATCTGAGGATTTATACAATTGCAGGAGCCTGCTTAGCAGAGTACCGACACTTTTCGGGCACTAAAATCCAAATCGGCAACTTAACATCCGGCAAATACCTTGTGAAAATTTCGGATGAAGGGTGGAATGCCTCGGGGTGGTTTGTGAAAGAGTGAGCGGGTTAACTTTATTTAAGCTCCTTTTGTTCCACTGCCATTTCTTTTGTGATTCGCGGAATGTCTTTACCTTCAATATTTTTCTTATAGCCTTCCATCTTTACCGTCATAAACTTCTTGCTAACAAATTTTTTCATTCTTGCCTGGAATTTTTTCTCATCCATTACCTTAGGCTTCACAGCTTTAATAATTTCCAAGCTGGCATTGTATCCATCTATTTTTTTATCAATAGCGCTATTGGGTACTAAATTCACCCGTCCTTTCATTACGCCGGGATAAACATAAACCTGAGCTATATAAACCTTACCTGCCTCCAAATCAGCTGTAATAAAATCAGTATTTTCACCGGCTATCCAAAATACATGCTCACCCGGGTTGCATTCGTACACCGAATAACCCTTACCAATAGAATAAGCGACGTATTGTTCCCTGTCGAATATGTCAATCAACATTTTCGAACCATACATGACAGTACGGGTAAAATATACCGCAGCCTTACCCTCCGACGGTTTTGTAAAACCTTGTGCGCTCAAACTGTTTAATCCTATAAAACAGAGCGCCAAAATGCTCAGCAACGTTTTTGTTCTCATAGCAATAATTTTAAATTAGGTAATATCGATATAACAATAATAATAAAATATGTTTACAAAAACTGTCAAACTTTGAAAAAATATTAGATGTCTGCCTCTTGAATAGACGCAAATATGCGTCTCTACGGCATCAATCCTTCCTAAACACGTTAAGGTCCCACTCTTTCATCCATTTCAGCACCGGCATCCCGTTTTCCCACAGGATTGGCAGCCAGATATAACGTCCGTCGATCGCATTGGCCGGATTCCAGCGATCGGCCATGAAAATAAAAGCTCCAGGACGACCAACAACAGATTGGATATAGGTACTTTGCGAGTTGAAGGTAATTTTTGTCTCTGAAACTGAACCGCGGCAAGGATTACTCATCTCGGTCCATGGACCCCAGATGGATTCCGACACGGCAACAGTTGCGGCATTCGGTGCCCAGCCGGTGCAATCCGAGGTGATCAGGTAATATTTACCCTGATATTTAAACACCGCAGGCGCCTCACGGTATCGGCCATTCAAGATTTTAACAAACTTTCCCGATGGTTTCAGGTAATTATCGCTGAGCTGAGAGATGATCATCGTGGCATTATCCTCTGAAGCATAGATATGATAAGCCTTCCCGTCATCATCTACAAAAACGGTCATGTCGCGCGCCATCTCACCGTTGGGCCGCATGCTTTCAATAAAGGTATACGGACCGGTAACTTTATCCGCAACAGCCACCCCGCTGCGGGCGGCTTTATAGCCCTGCCCTTTCAGTTCGAGATGGAACCACATCACGTATTTACCGGTCTTGCGGTTGAAGATCACTTTCGGACGTTCGAGGATGCATCCGGCAGTAATTTCGCTTGCCGGATCATCTGAGACTTT
>JAPLDV010000916.1 GCA_026391235.1 Bacteroidia bacterium
CAAGTGCTGCTATCCCGATAGCCGGGAACAAAAACACGTCAATAACATTAAATCAAGAAGTGTATCTTAGGGTCTGAATTTACACCGGTATTCTAACTAATCAGGGTACCATAGAATCGAGTGATGACCAGATGAGAGACCGGTTTTCTGCCACTCCTCACTCGTCACTAGTCACTCTTCGGCATCACGGTTCACGCTTCACGAATTTTTCGTCACTTGTCACTAATAATCAGGTCAATGAAAGCAGAAAACATATTAATCAGAACTGGCCAAAAAGCATTCGACGACCTGTTTCCGCGGGTTAAGTGGTTTCTGGAACGGGATGTATTGGAAGTGAATTTCGATGGAGAAAGAGTGAAGGGATACCGGTCCCCCGATGCCAAATCCATCTGGCTGCGTGACCATTCTGACATGATGCGTGCGGCAAAGTACTTCGAGACCGATCTGAAGAGCACTGTGGACCATTTTGCAGCTACCCAGGCGGCCAACGGGAGGATTTTTGATTATTTCACCACATTTCCTGAAAAGCTTCCGTGCGAAAAGGAAAACTGGACCAAATACGTTCGGGTACCCGTGGAGGCAGATGTGGAATTCCGGTTCATCAAGGCGGCTTTTATCGCCTGGCAGGCCACCGGCGATGACGATTGGATCTCAGGCCTGATCCCGAACATAGAAAGGGCGCTAGACTATATTTTTACCAATCCGCAAAGGATCGATGCCGCCACCGGATTGGTGAAAAGGGCCTATACCATTGATACATGGGATTTTGCCTATACCGCAGGCAAGCATAACTGGCTGCAGTTCCAGATCGATGACAACACTTTCTGGGGGATTTTTCACGGAGATAACAGCGGCTACTACGAAGCACTGAACATTTTGGCAATTTTATATGAATACTTTGGAGAAAGGCTCAAGGCTCAAGGCTCAAGGCTCAAGGCGAAGGAATTAAGGGGGAAAGTACAAGATATGTGCTGGAACGGAGAATTCTTCACTCATTTTGTCAAGCTGACACCGGTTACGATTCCGGGAGTGGATGAATCACGGCAGCTCAGCATGGCTAACCCGATGAGCATTAACCGGGGGATCGCGACGCATGAAATGGCCGTTTCGATTATCAAAGAATATCAGAAACGGAAAGAAACAACAAATGCCTTTGCCGAGTGGTTCTCGATTGATCCGCCTTTCCCGGATGGGATCTTTGGCGATGAGAAACTCGTTGGCGGAGCATATATCAACGGCGGAATTTTTCCGCTGGCCGGCGCTGAACTGGCCAAAGCAGCCTTCGAGCATGGGTTTGAGGAATACGGGGTTTCTATCCTCAAACAATACTATAAACTGATCTCGGAAAAGAACGAGACGTTTCTCTGGTATTCACCCGATGGCACTCCATGCAGCGTGGAAAACAGCACCAGTCCCGAGGCTATGCCCACCGACGGCTGGGGCTCATCTGCCATGGCCTGGGCACTGATCGAAGGGTTGGCAGGTATTGAAGACCGGTTAAAGAGGTTTGAAAAGATCAGGCTATCTCCAAGGTGGCTGGCGGCTGGCATCACGGAAGCAGAAGTAGGTGTAGGGTATCAGGTCCCCGCTTTCGCGGGGATGACAGAAAAGGGTGTAGGGTATCAGGTCCCCGCTTTCGCGGGGATGACAGAAAAGGGTGTCGGGTATCAGGTCCCCGCTTTCGCGGGGATGACAGAAAAGGGTGTCGGGTATCAGGTATCCGGTGTTGGGAATACGTGTGCCGGGGTGCAATATCTGTATAAATATACTTCTGCTGAACTTGTAATCAACCTGGAATGTCATGCTGAGGTGGACTTTCATGTACTGATTGGATCAGAAGATGTGGTTAGCAGCTTAGAGGTTAACGGGTTATTGATTAAGTATCAGATTGAGATGATCGGGCAGAGCCAATACGTTAATTTTTCAGCCAGAATCGAAGATCAGGCGGATATCAGGATTACCTTTAACGGATGAACCGAAACAGATTTTTACAGTCACTCGGGCTGGTTTCAGGGGGGCTGGCGCTAAACCAAACCAAAGGAGCTTTTGCCTCATCTGCAGACTTTTCAGAAGCACTAAAGAGCGCTGCGGGTGAAGATGATTTCTGGAAGAAAATCCGCGAGCAATTCATTTATCCTGCCGACTATATCTATTTCAATACCGGCGGAATCGGGGCTGCACCAAAAGCCGTGCTGAGTATGGTTGAGAGCACTATGCGAAATCAGGAAATAGCTCCCCGTCCCGGTCACGATGAAAAGGAGTGGCTGCAAATCAAGAAAATCTGCACTTCAATATCATTCTCAATGGGTTGCTGTTAAAGCCCGGAGATGAGGTTATTACAACCACCCATGAGCATGTTGCTTTAAATGTGCCGCTGTTGAATCATCAGAAACTGAATGGAATTGTTATTAAAGCATTCGAACCAGATCTGAAAAAAGGAGCAAATAATATTAATCTGATCCGAAATCTGATTACCAATAAAACCAGGCTGATCTTCCATTCGCATATCACCTGTACAACCGGACAACTTCTGCCTGTTGCAGAGATCGGTAAGATGGCACGCGATCGGAATATCCTGTATTCTGTAGATGGGGCCCAGTCGGTGGGAACTATGCCGATTGACCTGAAAGCATCCGGTATCGATTTTTATGCCTGCTGCGGCCACAAGTGGTTGCTCGGCCCGAAAAGAACCGGTCTGCTCTATGTGCAAAAAGATAAACTTCCTTTGTTGCATCCCACCACCGTCGGGGCCTATTCCAATTTGAGCCATGACCTGATAAAGGGTGAACTGAAGTTACGCGAAACGGCCGGGAAATTTGAATATGGTACACAAAATGAATCTCTTTTTCGCGGACTCGAAACAGCGGCACAATTTCTCCTGGCCATCGGACTGGATAAAATCCGGGAGCACAACCGCAGCCTGGCTGAGCAGTTCTGTCAGGGACTAATAAAAATCCCCGGCGCTGAGATACTTTCACCCGCTGAGGAGCAATACCGCTCCTCCATGATCACTTTCCGCCTCAAAAACAAAGGATATCAGGAAACGGCAAATTACCTCACTGACGAAAAACGGATCCGGGTACGGGTTGTTCCGGAAGCCGGGCTCAACGCGGTTCGTGCATCGTTCCATGTTTATAATCAGGAATTTGAAGTCGAACGGATGATAGATGAGATAAGAAACTATGCCGGC
This sequence comes from Bacteroidia bacterium, assembly GCA_026391235.1. Next base: position 3,191 of record JAPLDV010000916.1, read on the forward strand.
TAATCCTGAATTCAACCGGCAAAGCCTGCGACTTCGCGGTCATGATTATTCAGGAGCAGGATTCTATTTCATCACCCTTTGTACCAACCAAAAAATATTCCACTTCGGTGCAATATTTGATAATGGTATGGTGCTGAACGAAATTGGTCGTGTTGCTGAAAATGAATGGTTCAAGCTGGCGGATCGTTTCCGTCATATTCAATTGAGCCCTTTTTGTATCATGCCGAACCATATCCACGGCATCATTCAAATTACCTCGCCCTCGACTTCCTCTTCCTCTTCTTCTTCTTTGGAAGAATCAAATCAAGAAAAAGAAGGGAAAAGGGATAAGGTATCATTGGGGAGTATCATTGGGAAGTATAAATCGTTGGTAATGAAGGAATGTCTGAACCAGAATAAAGAAAAATATCCGAAGGATCAATTGTACCGTTATTTGGAAAAATCTGGCAACGAAATTATTATGAGCACATTATCAGAACTCGGGAATTATATGATAAAATTGCGGGATATATAGTAACGAATCCGCAAAATTGGACAAAGGATAAATTCTATACTAAATTTGTATAATATGACTGTATATCAAGCATTAAATCAATTAAGTGCACTTGCCTGCAAAGAAATTTTCCCTGTGATTGAATCCGTAACCGAAGAGTGTCGGGTGATCAGCCCGGGAATCTTATTGAAAGTTGATAATTATTTGAAAATCAGGCCGAATCAGATCTGTATAGCCACCTCCAGTCAATTATCGGAAGGTGAAAGAGCACTGTTATTACCACCCTCCCTTCCCGAACACTTCATCTATCTCAAAATTGATGAAACCGGGACTGGTTGTCTGGTGGCCTCGCATGCTTATTATTTATTCGGATTTGTTCAGTACATGCTGTCGGATATGCTACAGGATGATACCGCTAAATATGTCAGCGGCCGGATATTTGAACCCGCCTTCAAAACCCACCGGGTAGCCTACGATTATTTCCTTACTCAGGAAGGCCGCATCACCCAGGGGCTCGATCGCGAAACCTACATGAAGGAACTGGCACGCAATGGGTTTACGCATGTGGAGGTAAATGGTCTTGGTTCTCCGATGGCTATCGAAACCGGCCCCAAAGGAGAGGTGTACCCGATGTTCTATACCTATTGCCCGGCCCTTGACCAGTTTGTTTACAGTACCCTGAACAAAGGCATCTACCCGTATTATTATCTCTCGGCCAACCTTAATTATCTGAAAGAAAATGCCCGGTTGGCCCGAAAATACGGTCTGGTTCCGGGAATGCTCAGTTTTGAGCCCCGGGCAGTACCCGAGGAGTTTTTCAATAAATACCCGATGCTGCGTGGTGCCCGGGTGGATCATCCGTTCCGCAGCTTCCGGCCCCGGTACAATATGACCATCACCCATCCAAAAGTGCTGGCCCATTACGCCGAGATGATCCAAAAACTGATGAAAGAAGTGCCCGACCTGGGCTTCCTGAATATCTGGAC
>JAPLDV010000463.1 GCA_026391235.1 Bacteroidia bacterium
ACCTGGTCGGTTAACCTCGTCTGGATCAATAGTACGCAGGTAATAGGCCGTTCATCCTATTATGTTCAAAAAATGATGGCTGAAAACCGGCCCGGCTATAATTTTAAAACAGAGATAACTCCACGTCCAGAAAAACCTCTTTTACTCAATGCCGACGGTTGTGTGGGAGTGGGAACCTGGCGTACGCAAACCGAGTACAAGGATTTTAAAATTACTGCCTCCGATGGCAAAACAGAAAAACCCGCAACCGGGGATTGGGTGAAACAAAACGGCGAATGGACCATTTCGGATAACCTGGTGGCCCAGACTTCTGATAAAACCATGACCAGCCTGATGTGGAACAAGCCGTTCACCGGAGCTTATACCTTTGAACTCAAAGCCCGTATTACAGGAGGAGATGAAGGTTTCCTGATTTGCTTTGGTATGACGGACCAGAATAAGAAAGGCTATCTTTTCAATATCGGAGGATGGATGAATACCCTGACCGCTTTAGAAAAGGTTTACAATGGAACCACTGCCGGCATTTTAAGCGAACAGATTCCGCATACCCTTGAAAAAGACAAGTGGTATGATATCAGGATTGTGGTAACTGCACAGGATGCCGCACTCTGGATTGACGGGGTCCTGAAAATCAAATACAAGCCTACCAGTCAATTACGCCAGTTTGCCATTGGCGGTTACGATGAAGCTGCCGGTGAAGTTATCGTTAAAGTGGTCAATGCCGATGAAATCCCATGGAATTCATCCATCAAGATCATCAATAGTAGCCAGGTATCGTCATTTGGTGAAGTTATTACATTGTCCGCCAAGTCTTTGGAAGACGAGAACTCCTTTGAAGAACCATTGAAAATATCGCCGGTAATAAAGGGATTCGATAAATTTTCAGCCGAATTCATCTATGAGTTCGAGCCCGCATCTTTTACCATCTTAAAAATCAAGGTTACCAAATAGTTTGAACTTGATTAATTGTTCTCGAATTATTACTACATTTCGCTGTTGCTGACTCCCCTCTCCCGTGAACGGAGCGCTAGTGGAGTGAGCGCGGGAGAGGGGGACGGGGGGTGAGGTGGATCGCGAGAAAGGCAAATACCCGTCATCATATGAAAGATCTTTTCCTGCAAGTTTTCTGCTTGGATTTTCGGTTAGAAAACCGAGATTATTTTGTGGTAAAAATGTGCCACCCGAATAAACTAACGATTCAAACTAAGCCTATATGAAAAAAATATCACACTCCATTATTTACTTTCTGATTCTGGTTTTGCTTGCCGTCCAAACTGCATCAGCTCAAACCGACACCAAAAAAGTATATCTGCCCGGATTTGATAAAGGGATCAGCGGCGTGGATTTCAATTACCGTTCACCACTGCCCCAGAATGAGGATGCCTATATCCTCCGGAATTCTTTCGCAAACCGGGAAATGACATGGAAAACGGCACCGCTAACCCAGTCAGGCCTGTCCGGAAAGGTCGCTTTCATTTTTATGGCGGCTATGTCAACCGATAGCCGGGACCTTAAATATCAGCTGAAAGTCAATGATGGGGAGGTTTTCAATTTTACCAATAATCAGGATAAAGTCTGGTTAGTAAAAGGTTCCCTGGGGGGAGAATTATCTTTTTACCAGGCAAAAAGTATTTCCGGCGTGGAACTCAATGGATTTATGATCTTAACCATTCAGGCCAACCGGATAAAAACAAAAGAACCGGTGGAATTAAAGGTTACCCTTTTACCGACCACTAAGAATTCCTGGATCATCATTTTCAAAAAGGCATTGCAAAACCTGACGACGATAACCAGCTCTCCGGTATTGGTAAGGGAAAATGGGGAACCGAATCAACAGGTGGTCATCAGTCAGATTCAGTTCAGGGAACCCGGACCGATAACCTTCAGTTCCGGAGGTAAGGTGCTATTTACCAGCCAAACCAAAATCGGGTTCAACCAATTCTATGTCCCCGTACCGGCTGTCAAATCAGCAAAGAAAGTAACCATCCTTGCAAGTAACCATCCTTGCAAAATACGCTGACGGAAACTCCGAAAGCCTCAGCACCACTGTAACTCCTGTAAAAAAGTGGGAAATATACCTGGTGCAGCATGCGCACACCGATATCGGATATACCCGCCCCCAATCTGAAATTCTCGCTGAACATCTTCGCTATATCGATTATGCACTTGATTATTGCGACCAGACTGATAATCTGCCCGATGATGCAAAATTCCGATGGACCTGCGAGTCTGCCTGGGTGGTGAGAGAATACTTGCGTACACGCCCTCAATCTCAGATCGACCGGTTTAAAAAGCGCATCGGTGAGGGACGGGTAGAGGTTACGGGTATGTATTTCAATATGGCCGAAATTGCTGATGAGAACATCATGTTTGATTTCCTTCAGCCTCTAAAGGAGATCAAAGATCAGGGGATCACGGTGAAAACAACCATGCAGAACGATGTGAATGGCGTTGCCTGGTGTTTGCCTGATTATTTTAAAAACACCAGTGTACGGTACCTGACAATGGGAATCAACGAAACACGTTCGATCCTGCCTTTTAATATCCCAACCTGTTTCTGGTGGGAGGCTCCATCGGGTTCACGATTGCTCGCTTTCCGGAGCGACCATTACATGACCGGTAATTTTTTCGGCCTGCCTGAAGCAACCTCTTTCGACCCCAATAAAATATTTGATTACATTAAAAAATTGGAAGATAATGCCTATCCGTTTGATCGCATTGCTGCTCAGTTCTCAGGATATTTCACCGACAATTCACCTCCGTCGACCGGTGCCTGCGAAATCATCAAAGCCTGGAATGAAAAATATGAATCACCGAAACTCCGGCTGGCAACTGCTTCAGAATTTTTCGAATATGTCGAAAAGAATTATTCAGCATCGCTGCCGGTTTACCGGAATGCCTGGCTCGACTGGTGGACAGACGGCTTCGGATCCACCTCGCGTGAAACGGCTAAAGTGCGCATGACCCAGAACATGAAGCAGGCAGATGAGGGTTTGTTTGCCATAGTTTCTATGCTGGGCGGCGGATTATCGGCCGATCTGAAGAGCAAAATCGAACATATCAGTGAAAATGCCCTGTTCTTCGATGAGCATACTGTTGGTGCAGATGAGAGCATCGATCGTCCCTATTCCGAAAATACAACGGAACAATGGCTGCAAAAAGGATCCTACGCCTGGGAAGCGCTGAAGAAAGTCACTTTGCTGAACGAGGATGCCCTGGGCCGTATTCAGCCATATCTTAAAAAGGCAAACTTCCCTGTGATATACGTAATGAATCCGATGGGTTGGGCCCGCTCGGGTGTGGTTGAGCTTTTTGTAGATAACCAGATCATTCCATCCGGAAAACAATTCAAAGTCATGGACCTGGCAACGAACAAGGAAATTCAGGTCCAGCTGGTCCGTAAACGGAGTGAGGGGGCCTATTGGGCTTTAAAAGTGGATGATATTCCTGCTTTGGGCTGGAAAGCCTTTAAGGTTGAAGTTGGCAATCTTGATGCAGCACCCCCTGTTGGTCAGGGTGATGCTTTAAAAACCATTGAGAACCAATATTATAATTTAACTTTTGATGTTGTTACCGGTGCTGTCAGCAGTTTGTACGATAAGGAACTGAAACAGGAATTGCTCGATAAGGAGAATCCCTGGAAAATTGGTCAGCTGGTTCATGAAACCCTTACCGACCGGAATAATATGAAGGAGACTTCACATACAACCGTTTCAAATGTGAAAATGGAAAACGGTGCAAACGGGGATTTATGGCAGAGTGTGAAATTCACCGCTGATCTTGAGGGTTTTGAAAAAGGAACTCCCTCATCACCAAAGGGGCTGGAATGGGAGATCCGGTTGTATAACAAAACCAAATTGATCGAATTTCATTTTCTTGGCAGAAAAGAAATCCTCACAAATCCTGAGGCACTTTATGTTACCTTTCCTTTTAATTTGCCCGGTTCAAGGATCGTTTTCGAAACAATCGGCGGTACACTTACCCAAGGCAAACAACTGCCGGGTTCCTCGTCCGACTGGAATGTTGCCCAGAATTTTGTATCGGTCAGAAGTCCGGAGGGACAAATTATTGTTGTAAGCGATGAAATACCGCTGTGGCAATTCGGGGGTTTTAACCTGGGTAAATTCGAACGGTATCCCGCACAATGCAAACCCTGGCTCTATTCCTGGGTAATGAACAACTACTGGTTCACCAATTTCAGAGCTTATCAGGAAGGCGGATTTCACTGGACCTACCAGATCACAACATCAAAAGATACAACCAATGCAGCGGCATCCAAATTTGCATGGGGAGTGCGAAATCCATTCCCGAGCAGGACATTCCCGGCTGGGAAAAATGAACTCACGTCTACCATTTTTCAAACGGTCAAAATCGCGGGATCGACAAACATAATGCTTGTGAATACCCGGCCATCATTCACCAAAACCGGCAGCATATTAATCCATCTCCGCGAATTGGATGGAACACCCGGAGCAATAACAATATCCTCCGCCATCGATGGACGGCCCATACGCCGAATGATTGAAGTCAATGTAATCGGAGAGGAGATCGGCCTGCCCTTACAATCAATTAACCTAAACCCGTTTGAGGTGAAATTTATTCAGATAGAATATTAGTAGGGACGCATATTTGCGTCCGGATCGTGAAACGTAAAGCGTGACGCGAAAGAAGTGACAAGTGACAAGTGACGAACGAAAGCCCCTTGTCATCCCCGCGAAAGCGGGGACCTTTTAACGCTAGCAGCACTTACGCAGGCGACCTCTTCACAAACCTCCCCGTCTGGTAATCCTCAAATGCCTGATAAAGCTCTTCCTTGGTGTTCATTACGATCGGTCCGCGCCAGGCGATCTCTTCATTAAGAGGCTTGCCCCCGATAAGCAGGAACCGGGCGCTGATCTTGCCGGCCCCAATAAATACCTGGTCTCCTGAGATAAGTTTTGCTAAAGTCCCGGCTCCGATGGGATGTGCCATTTGCTGGTCGAAGAAGGCTGATCCCTCAAATACGTATGCGAAAACAGTGTGATCAGGATTCACATCGAAAGTTTGTTGAACTCCCGCCGGCAAAAATATGTCCATAAAAAGCGGCTTGACCACAATATCTTTAACCGGGCCGGTGAATTCACCAAAACTACCGGCGGCGAGACGGATGCGGATACCTTTCCAGTCGAATTCGGGGATAAGATGCGCGGGAACATCCTGGTACCGGGGCGACATCATTTTATGCGAAGCCGGGAGGTTTACCCACAACTGAAATCCACTCATTATCCCGTCGAATTTCCGGGGCATCTCCTGATGAAGAATGCCGCTTCCGGCAGTCATCCATTGAATATCACCCGATTTGATCACCCCTTTGTTTTTCATGCTGTCCTCGTGTTCCACTTCTCCGGAAAGCATATAAGTAACCGTTTCGATACCCCGGTGCGGATGCCAGGGAAATCCTGCCATGTAATCCATAGGATCGTCCGATCCGAAATGGTCGAGCATCAGGAAAGGATCTAACCATCCCTTGCGCGGATATCCAAACACCCGTTGCAACTTAACCCCGGCTCCTTCTAAAACCGGCGTGCTTCCAAGTGTGCTTTCAATTTTTCTTATCATGGTATCATGGTTTTATTCCTGCAGCGATTTCTTTATTAATTCGAATGTGCGTTCTATATCATTGTCAAGACCAACAGAAAAACGAATCAGTCCCTCCGATAATCCCATTTCGTGCTGAATTTCATCAGGGATCTCCGAAGAAGTGCTCTTGCCGGAATTGCTGAACAGCGTCTTGAAATATCCAAGGCTTACGGCCAGGTATCCAACCCCATTCATCTCCATCGCTTCCATAACCTTACTTGCCTTCTCAGCAGTCAAAAGGTCGATGGCAATCATCCCTCCAAAACCAAATCCGGGATTCATCATCGATTTCAAAAGATCATGCCCCGGATGATCAGGCACTCCAGGATAATTGAATTTCAGCCCAATTGTTTTGAATTTATCCGCAAGATATTGAGCATTATAACTATGCTGCTTCATACGGATATGAAGGGTATGAAGATTTTTCAGGATCGATGAGGATCGCATCGGATCGAGAACCGGTCCGAGCAGCATCGCAGTACCATTATTGACATCAATCAGTGAACATATATATTCATTGGTTGAACAAATAGCTCCTGCAACACAATCATTCTTCCCGTTGATGAATTTAGTCATGCTGTATACCGTGATATCCGCTCCCAGCCGGCAGGGCGACACGATCATCGGGGTAAATGTGTTGTCAACAATCAGTTTTGCCCCATGATCATGTGCAATTTTCGACAACGATGGAATATCCGAGATCTGAAGCATCGGATTAGTCATCGTTTCCGTGTAAATCACCTTGGTAGTCGGTCTGACCGCTTTTCTAACAGACTCAAGATCAGTAATATTAACAAAGGTGACTTCGATATTAAATCTTTTGATCCAGTTGCTCAGGAAAGCGAACGTTCCGCCATAGGAGGTTATGCTCGACACAATATGATCGCCTGAGGATAATCCATGTAATAGTGCGCAGGTTATGGCACTCATTCCGGAAGATGTCACCCAGGCAGCCTCTGTCCCCTCCATGGCGGCTAAAGCGTCGGATAGATATTTATTGCTTGGATTCCAATGCCGGGAATATAGGAAACACCCCTGGGTTTCTCCATGAAAGGTATCTGCCATCGTTTTGGCCTGCATAAAAGTAAACGTGGCACTGTCGGTGATCGATGGGTTAACATCTCCATACTCACCAAATTGTAAGAGATCCTGAATTTTAGAGGCCGGATCGAAAGATTTCATGAAATAGCGTATTAAGGTTTAATTTAAAAAACTAAAATACGCAAAAAATATGCTAATTGGTTAATATGCTAATATGCTAATAAAGAAAGCATTTACTTGAGGTTAGCTTTATCTGTTGAGGCTCTTTTCATACATAGAAACCAAATAGTATCAAAATGTACATTCATTCAGTACGTTTGTTTTATATACTGCATTAAATTAACACATTAGCATATTAGCACATTAGCATAT
>JAPLDV010000474.1 GCA_026391235.1 Bacteroidia bacterium
AAATCTTTAACCTTAATCTTCCATCCAATGAAAAAATCAGTATTATTCTTAATTTCGATTTGTTGCCTGGCCGGGTGCAACAAGAACGATGATCCAATCAGCGGATCAAAAACCCCTGAATGGACCTATGATACCGGCGAAAATCCCTATGGCTCCAAACCCTTCATTGCCGGTAACAAGTTGATTGTCTGCAGCAGGCAGGAGGAGGTGGATTTGGGCACTGTTCATTGTGTGAACCTGTCCGACGGAACTGGCATATGGAAAATGACAGATTCAACAGTTATCCGTACCAGGCCTTTGGTTTATAACGATCTGGTAATTTATGGCGGCTATAATGTTCATGCCCTGAAACTGGCAACCGGAGAGCATCAATGGAACTATCAGGATACCCTGGTCAAACTCGGACTCTTTTCATCGCCCTGCATAAGCGAAGGTTCAGTCTGGGTCGCATTCACATACGGACTCGTTAAGCTGGGCGCGGCCGGGGGTGCAATGGTCTGGCAAAATTCGGAATACGTCTATCAAAACCTGGCACAGTCAGCTGCTGTTTTTTAACAGGGGAAGGTATTCTACGCAAACCTCCCGGGCGAGCTGATCTGCGTGGATGCCAGCACAGGCTCAACCGACTGGATGCTGGCATTCGACGGCGGATTCACCAATTCGCCATTGGTAACGAACGACCGCATTTTTGCTGGTTTCCACGAAGATGATGCCTCCCTGAACTCACTATATTGCTACCAGCATGACGGGAATACAAAAGTATGGTCGGCAAAAATCTGGATGGTGGTATCCGATATGGCTATTGACGGCAATAAACTATTCGTGGTCGGAGGGTACTACCTTTATTGCCTGTCGGCTTCAGATGGCAGCGAAATCTGGAAAACTGAAATGACAGCCGGAAGCATTGCGGAACCGGTGGTCAGTGATGGCAAAGTGTATATCGGTAGCGGGGAAAAACTGATGTGTTTCGATGAATCAAACGGGAAATTGGAATGGTCATATGAAACCGCCGGCGGAAAGGGATTCTCCAGTCCCGCATTCAGCGGTGACCGTCTATATGCCTCCTGTGAAGACGGCAAAATCTACTGCTTCGCCAAATAAGCCTTATTTCAACAATCATTAATAAAAACACCAGGAAAAATGAAAAACAAAGCATTAAACACATTGATGATCAGTCTGTTCGCAGGGAGCCTGCTGATGGGCTGCCAAAAGATCAGTAACGACCCGGTCGAATGCTGGGACCCCAATTGGCTGGTCGGTACCTGGGAAGGAACCACCCCTTCTTCCATCACCCCATTTGAAAATACGAAAATCAGGGTTGTCATCCGGAAAGCCACGTTGGTCACTGATAATACCCTTCAGGGAGGTGCCCAGCATGTATGGGCCTATGACGGCACGTTTACCTGGGATGTCGACGGAGCCAAATGGGACTATGATTTTTTATCAGCCAACTACCCGTCACCGGATTACAACGTCATCATCTGGTCCTGTTTAACCATGACACAGGCAAACACAACCGTGAATAACGTCTCGCTCCGGGTTGCAGATACCATCGAGATCCCGACAATGCATACCATCAACCTGGATTGGGGCCCGGTGAACAATACAACGGACAAAGCGCCAACCCAGGTTGATTATTACGGCGATGCCAGTATTGACCAGGATGGTAACCACACCCGTGCTGAGTACCCGCCCCAGTCAGGATCGATGGTCCGCTTGAAAAAGAAATAACCCGGCCTGACGAAAATCACATGAAAAAGCTTATATTCCTTCATTATCCAATTTTAGATTTGAAATGCTTTGCCGACGGATCCTTTTGATATGTCTTTTATGGTACCCGATAGCTGCCATGCCACAGGCAAGGGTAAGGTTTAATAATATTACCTATGATCAAGGTCTATCCCAGAGTGCTATAAATTGCATGTTGCAGGATAAAGAAGGGTTTATCCTGTTCGATCGTTATTCATCAACCGATAGCCTGCCTCTCATTCCTGACAATACAGTCTGGGCTTTACTAACGGACCCGGATGGTACCATTTGGGCCGGGACAAACCGCGGATTGTCCAGAATTAACCTGAAGAAACATACCAGCGCAGTTTTTGAACCGGACACCACAGGAATTAATGGTTATATTTTTGTACTATCTATGTGCCGGGATGTTTCCGGAAAGAAGATCTTTCTGGGTACCTCAAACGGCTTGTACCTGTTTGATCCGGCAGATAATCAAATCAGATATATCCCCGGCTTTGATAAAATTCCAATATCCAGGCGCTCAGTCTGGAAAGTTGCCCTTGATCAGAAGGGTATAGTCTGGATGGGAACCGATTCAGGATTAATCTCCTATGATCCCAGCCAAAGAAACCAGTCAGCATTGATAGGTCCCATCCCGGGAATGGCGGATCAGGTGGTCTGGTCAGTTCTGCCATCGGCAGGACAATATATCTGGCTGGGTACCAATTCAGGCCTGTTCCTTTACAATAGCAAGGAAAACAGTTTCCAA
>JAPLDV010000145.1 GCA_026391235.1 Bacteroidia bacterium
GTGAGGACTCCCTATATCCTGAATTGCCGGGGGATTCCAGATACTATCGAGTTTGATTTTCACAAACCTGTTATTACCAAACTCGTGCATCAGGAACCAGTACCCGGTTTTATTGGTTGAATAAGTAAATGGAACCGCAACAAATTTTTCGGTGGAGTTTTCAATCAGGCCCCCTTTCCCTGTGTCTGACGAATAGTCGTAAATGATCGATCCTGCTTCTCCTGATTTAATCTTAATGGTATAATAGTTGCCTCCAAAATTTGTCGAACCACCGGTGACGAACTGTTTTGTAGTAAAAACAAAGTATTGATCCGGATTCTTCGGATCTGGCACAATGGTAGCCGATTGGGTTGAGGAAGGATCGCCGCTCAGGCTGGTAGAATTAATCTTCACGTGATTGGAGTTCCATAAGTTCACCCCATCGGTATAAAAGAGAAGTCGACCGGTGGTATCGGATATGGCAGCAACACCTTCCGGGGTATCCATCTGATTATTGCTAAGCGGAACAGGATCGAATCCGGTAAAATCCAGTCCGGCGTTTTTTCCGAAATACCAGAAATAAGCTTGTTTCTGAGCCATGATACGCACCGGCATGCTCATAATCAAAGTGGTCATCAGCATGATAATCAGGCGATAACAGGCCCGATCAGGTTGAGATATATGTATCTGGTTTCCTTTCAATATCAAATTTCCAATCTACTGCTTCAGTACAGCAATTTTACTTGAGAACGGCCGTCCGTCTTTGCGGTTGACCACAACGAGGTACACTCCGTTACGAACGGATGATCCGATCGGGAAAATAAGGTTATCAGGATTTTGCCGAACTACCAGAAGGCGACCCTGAATATCGTATAAGGTGATATCCCTGATTTCACCGGGCTCAATGCCGGAGAATTTCACCTCCCGGCTTCCGGGCAGGTAAACCATTCCGATCTCCGGGTTAAGAGCAGGATTGGTTGAAAGCGGATTCTCCAAATCAATAATCAGGTTATCCACAAAACCTGATCCCCCGGTAGAACCAGCAGCATTTGCAAACCGTATTCCTTTAAAAGGATTGGCATTTGCGGTGCCACCGATCTGGACATGCCACTGCCACTCTTTCAGAACCACTTCATTCAGACTGAAAGCCGCAGCCCCTGTATTCATATTCAGGGAGATATTAACCCGGTTCCATTGATCCGAAACAAAGGTGAACGGGAAAGTTGATCCTGCATAAGTAAATAAACCGATATCCGTTCCGAGGAATTCAATTTTTGAATTCACAATATTATCATCCGAAGAGCCGCTTTTCTGCAGCAATTCAGTGGCAATCTGTCCTCCCTGGTTCAAAAACCGGAACTCAATATAATACATCGGATCCACAGGTTGTTTGATCAGCACACCGGCATCGCTTTTAGGTTTCAGCTCGAGTGAATAAAACCCTTCATATTTGGTGTTTCTGTTAGTAACTGCTTTCCCGGTAAGCGTGTTATCAAAAGTGATCCAGAACGGAGATTCCCCTGTAATCGGGCATTGAGAATAATAACTGTCAAATCTTTCGATGAATGGAATGGGAAGATCCTGCCAGGTAGAGAAATGATAAATTCCCGAATAATAGGTTGAATCCGTATGATAGGCTTCCACACGCCAGAAATAGTCGTTATTAGGCTCAAATGTACCATCATAGAATTTATCCATTTGGAAAACCGAAACCAGTTCAAGGGTTCCTCTGCTGTTTCCGACAAATACATTATAGAAAACACCAGTTTCATTGTTATTATTGCATTGCCAGCTTAACCTGGTAACAGCAGGAAGGTTGGCATTACGCGCCGGTACCGGATAACACGGAGCAAAAACAGATGGTTTTGTCTTGGACAGCAGGTTAAGGTTTGATTTAATTTTAGGGTAAACATCCTTGTAGGATTCGTAGCTGACAAAGCAATCCTCGAAATTGGCACCCGGACCGGCGGCTAAATGACGTAAGAAGAAATCCGCGAGCTTTGGAAAGTATTTATCAGCGCCGTACAGATCCATCAACATATTCGGATTTGTCCCTGTGGTGGTAAACTGAAGCAGTCCAAGATCGGCATTATGGCGAAACTCGTACAGGTCAAATGGCAGGAAATCATATCCGTACAACTGAATCAATGACCTTGTTTTGCCAAAAATGGTAAAGCCGAAATCAACGCAATTGAAGAAACGCAGATGTAAAAGCCTTTCCAGGTAATCGCCATCCCGAAGGACCCTGATATTAGTTCCGTCGATTCTGAGGTTCTTCAGCTGAGGCAATTTCTCGAGACCGCGCTGATCGGCAAAATTTATTTCGAGATCCTTGATCAGCTCCAGTTCACCGACAAATGGCTGACGGAGCAGGTCGGATGCGCCTATTTTGGTATTGATCATCTGGCGCAGGGCGAGGCTGGGAATATCGGCAACCGTTTGATCGGAGATATACAGGAAAGGCGCACTCAGTTCAGATGCTCCGTTGAGTCCAAAATCAGCAACCACACGAAGGCTTGAGCTACCGCCCATTGTTGCGGTAGAGACAACCACCGTTGATTGTGTTGTTTGGGCAATCGGAACCAGTCCGTCGCGCAGAACCACAAATCGTATGAGCATGGAATGAAGCGAGTCGCCCATGTTGGTGTTCCAGCTGATCCGGATACTGTCGCCTTCAGGTGCAGCGGTAAGGTTTGTTACTCCCGGCAATATGGATTTCGGATGGTAATCAGTGTAACAGGTAAGAAGCGAATGATCGGTATCCACTTTCACGACAGGATAATCCAAAAGATAGAATCCATTAAATTCACCACCCCAACCCATGTTGAAATGGAAAAGGTTATCCGGGAAATAGCCATCAATCACAAATGCCTGGCCGATCCAGTCGGCCGGAACCGGGTGCCTCAGTGAAAGCTGATGCCTGATGACTTCGCCAATATTGTAGTTCCAGCTTTCGATCGATTTCATTTCATTACTGTATCCGAAATATAGGGGCAGAGTTGTTTTATATGCATCAAGTGCAGCACCTTC
>JAPLDV010000424.1 GCA_026391235.1 Bacteroidia bacterium
GGCAAAACCACAACAACCCGGGTGTCAGGATAGGCCATACGGAACGCTTCAATGCAGTGCATAAGCACCGGTTTATCTGCGAGCAAGAGAAACTGCTTGGGGACATCGGTGCCCATGCGAACCCCGCGTCCTCCCGCTACTAAGATGGTAAATGTGTTCACTTCGTTCGCTAATTATGCTCGCTTCGCTCGCTAATTTTGTTCGCTAACGCGAACTAATTAATAAATTCCAACAATTTTCCAACCGCTTCGTCTTCCGCAACATTTTTCGCCACCACTTCTTTCCCCTTATAAATATGCACCTTACCCATTCCGGCACCAACATAACCGTAATCGGCATCGGCCATTTCACCCGGTCCGTTCACGATGCATCCCATCACGGCAATTTTTAATCCGGTGAGATGGGCAGTAGCCTCCTTAACTTTCTTAACCGCCTGCTGGAGATTAAAGGTCGTGCGGCCGCAGCCCGGACAGCTGATGTACTCATTGCGCGTGATCCGTGCCCGGGATGCCTGCAAAATACTGTAAGCAACCGGAATTTCAAATTCAGGATCCTCGGTGAGCGATACCCTGATGGTGTCGCCGATCCCGTCAACCAATAGCGATCCGATCCCTATGGCCGATTTAAGACGTCCATCTTCCCCTTCACCGGCCTCTGTAACCCCCAGGTGCAAAGGATAATCCATTCCCTCAGCATCCATCCTCTGAACCAGCAGCCGTGTAGATTCAACCATCACCTTCACATTCGATGATTTCAGTGATAAAACAATATCATGGAAATTCTCTGCCTTACAAATCCTTACCGCCTCAAGAGTTGCCTCAACCATGCCTTCCGGTGTGTCACCATACTGATCTAAAATACGTTCCGATAAACTGCCGTGATTGGTCCCGATGCGAAGGGCGGTTCCGTGTTCCTTACATACCTCCAGTAGCGGACGCATGATAGCGTGAAGCCGGTCAAGATAGGAGGTGGTATCGGGTATCGGGTGTCGGGTATCTGGTGTTCGAAGGAAGTTCCCGGGATTGATGCGGACCTTTGCCGCAACTCTTGCTGCCGCGATCGCCACCTTCGGCGAAAAATGCACATCAGCAATCAACGGTATAATTCCCCTCGAAGCACTTGTCATCCCGGCGAAGGCCGGGACCCCTTCCCTTACAGCGAATGCTGCACTTGTCATCCCGGCGAAGGCCGGGACCCCTTCCCTGAGCTTATCTTTTATCTGCTGCAAATATTCTACATCTTTCAGTGTCGGAGTAGTTATCCTCACATACTCCGCCCCGGCCTCCACCGCACGCAGAATCTGCGCCACCTGACCGTCGATATCAGCCGTAGGCAGATTGGTCATCGTTTGCACTCTGACCGGATAGGTCCCGCCAAGCGGCACCCCTCCGATATTGACCACGCGTGTTAACCTTCTTTGAAAATCCATCGGTTTAAAGTTCGAAAATACAATAATTAAAGAGTAAAATTTAACAGCTTACCGCTTTGAGCAAGCTTGATAAAGTGCCTGTTATGCAGCACTTTATGTAACTCGAGCACATGCCCGGTGTGATGTGCGTCGGAGCCGGTGAACTCAACCATCCCCGCATCAATCAGCCGAAAGGCAGCAATCTTAGCCGGAAATCCATATAATCCGCTGATAGAATTGAGGTTAATCTGGAAAAACATGCCCCGGTCCTTCAACCCCTCATACAGTTTCATCCTGTTCTAGGATATAATGCGGAAATCACATGGGGCGTGGTAATGATCCTGCCAAATCCGGCCTTAACCATCGCTTTCAACATCTTTACCGATTCCTCAAGCGATGGGGAACCATCATCCATTCCGGGTAAAACATGACTATGCAAATCGGCACCAAACTGGGAGAAATCCTGATAGAATATCTTTTTTTTACTGAATATTCCCATGTAGCGAAATTTCTTTTAGATAGGGATGATAATCCCCGCTCAGTCCGATGGGAGTAAGCGAACGGATCTGATGCACGATTTCAATACCCGGTTTTGAATCATTAACAGAAAAACCTCGTCCGGCAAGGATCTCCTCATAAGAAAGGGTATGAAGACCGGTAAATCCATCCGAAAACTCAATCTCTTCGTTTTCAATCTGCAAGCTACGGAGAGTTCGCTGGCCCTTGAGTTTTATCTCTGCAGGAATATCATTAAAATCAATGCTTAAGAACCATCTGACCCGGGCATGTTCCAGGTGGAGAAATCCAGCGGCACGGTTTGGTTGATAAACATGTACCACCTCCGAGGTAACTTCTCCAAAAATCCAGGCGAGCATATCAAAAATGTGAACCCCGATATTGGTGGCAATTCCTCCGGATTTTGTTGCATCAGCCTTCCAGGATGTATGATACCAATTTCCTCTTGCTGTAATATATTTCAGATCAATGTCGTAGACCTTATCCTTCGGCTCTTCATCGATTCGCTTTTTCAGGGCAATGATGGATGGGTGAAGCCGGAGCTGCAGAATGGTATAGATACTGCAATCATACTCCTTTTGGTATTCGGCCAGAGCATTAATGTTCCATGGATTAAGCACCAGAGGCTTTTCGCATATTGCATTGGCCTGGCTTCTAAGAGCGAACCTGATATGGGAATCATGCAGATAACTTGGCGTACAAATCGACACATAGTCAATCTTTTTGCCCAATCGCCTGAGCTTATCCACATGCCTGTCGAACCGCTCAAATTCAGTAAAAAAATCAGCCCCGGGGAAATGCGAATCCAGGATCCCCACGCTATCGCTCTTGTCAAGAGCACAGAGCAATTGATTGCCGGTATCTTTTATTGCCTTTAAATGTCGTGGAGCAATAAAACCGGCAGCACCTAAAAGGGCAAAATTTTTCATCGAATTAGTTTAGATATTCCTAAGCGCCGCAAAATTAACGAAGTAATGACCTTTTTATGTTGAATTCCCAGCTTTCTTTGCGAAAAAGACGAAAAAGCTTTGCAACCTTTGACAAATCCAAGTCAATTCGTAATATCAACCATGCCCTTTACCCTGGTTCCGCTGAAATGCCGCCTGTCGGGCACCGTCAGGGCCGCTTTTCCTGCTGAATTTACCGGCTATCCGGTACCGGGAACTCCTCAGGTTCTCGATGCTGCAAGCGGTAATATTGTGTTATCCAATTCTATATCTATCTCTTCCTCTGGATTTTCAGCGAATTTTTCTCTCATGGTCCGTGATAACCGGCTGATAAAAAAAATGGCGGTGAGTCTTGCGCAGACTTCCACCGCCATCAATATTACCGCAACTGTACCTAAAAATACACCGGTACTGATCCTGATCAAACCCTCTTTTCACGTACTCACATCTTCTGATCGAGGCTCTTGCCGGTCTCGATGTGATCGAAACCCGGGATCAGTTCCGCCAGTACCTTCACGATTTCTGCTTTCGTGATACCCGGCCGGCGGAGAGTCTGCTCCAATACACCGATCACCTTCCGGATCTCTTCAATCGGCCTGCGGGGAGCATTTTTAATCACTCCCAGCGCTTCATACGCCGAAAGATCAACCTCTTCACCCTCGGTAAAGAACTCTTCGTATGCTTTTTCGCCCGAGGTGTCGGAGGTGAAGAGGTAGAGCGGGTAGAGAGGAGGCCCCGGAGTACCGACAAAAGGTACCCCACTGCCAGGGTTCGTCCCGGCCTTCGCCGGGATGACAACTTCTTTCGCGGAATGATCGCGTTTCGCATCAACTTCTTTCGCGGAATGATCGCGTTTCGCATCACGTTCTTCCGCGTCACGCGTCACGCGTTTCGCATCACGTTCTTCCAGGTAAGCCTTTGCTTCCTCCTCGCTGGCGCACACCACCGGCTCAAAGCCGTGCTCCTGCAAAAAGGCAATCGCAATCTGGGAAAAGGTCTTCATCTGCAGTTCGTTTAGCCTGGGGAAAAAAATGTCGCCCGATTGGCCGAGGATGCAGGCAAGCAAACAGATATCGCCGGATTCCTCGGGCGAAACAAAGTAACGCTTCACATCGGATGGGGCCGATAAAGGCTGCCGTTTGGCGATGCGCTGCATGAAACCGTCGGGCAAACTGCCCTGCGAGAAGGCTACATTGGCAAACCGCGCGGTAGTGATTGGAAACTGCTGCGAATAGGCCATGATCACCTCCTCCATTATTTTTTTGCTGGCGCCCATGATGTTCACCGGATTGGCGGCCTTGTCGGTGCTTACGCAGAAGAAATGGCGAGGAGGTGAGGAGGTTAAGAGGTTAAGAAGATG
>JAPLDV010000566.1 GCA_026391235.1 Bacteroidia bacterium
CTGAACCTTAATACGATAACACCAACAACCGACATAATGGTAAAGAGGCTTAATGAGAAACCAAGCAGGGTCATGATCTGGTCAAAAGTTGATGTGATGATCAGTCCTATGGAGATAACAGTCAGCAAGATTGTTCCATAGATCGGGGATCCATGTTTATTTTCGATCCCCAGTAGCCGCAAGAGTTTATAATCATTTGCCAGTGCCTGGGTAACCCTGGGACCGAATATCAGAAGAGAGTTAATGGTGGCGATCAACCCTATCGATATCAGGCTCGCAACAAATTTCCCGCCAGATGACCCAAAAATATTCCCGGCAGCGAGGAAGGCAACATCGACCCTACCTTCGAGATCCGCCAGCGGAACCGTATACAGAAAAACAAAGTTCATCAGAGTGTACAGGGTCATGACTATCAATGTCCCGGTAATCAGGACCTTTGGCAGGTTTCGAACGGGATCTTTAATCTGATGCGTGATATAGGTTGCAGAATTCCAGCCGGAATAGGCAAATGATACATATACCAGGGAAATGGCAAAAGCCGGACTGAATACTTGTTTGAAATCTGATGGTTGAGCGGTGAGGCTAAAACTGCTGTGAGGACCGGCGATCAGCCCTGCTATGCATAAAAGCAGGATCAGCAGGATGTTAAGTCCGGTTGTAACAAAATTGAAATTAACCCCCGATTTAAAACTGCTCAGATTGATCAGGCTGAGGATTACAATGACCGATACAGTAATAATCATCGGGGAGACGGGGACCAGGTTTCCGGCATAGCAACCGAGGGCAATGGCAGCAATTGCCATCGGAGCAGCAAAACCGATCGTTATTGAAATAAAGCCTGACATGAATCCTATAGCCGGGTGAAAAATCCGCGACAAGAAAATGTATTCACCTCCTGATTTGGGTATTCTGGCTGCCAGCTCGCCGTAAGTAAGGGCGCCGCACAATGCTACTAATCCTCCGGTTATCCAGATGAATAGCAGAGCCAATACCGAATGTACTCCTGCAACCTGCAAGCCGAGACTGGTATACACACCGGTCCCGATCATGTTTGACACCACTATGGCAATGGCTCTTGAAGGTTTTATAAGTTTGGGCTGATCCACCGGTCGGTAGTTTTGGGTTCAGGTTTCTGATAATTCTTACTTTTTTGGTTTAAATAGCTCAATTAATGCTTTGTCTCCAATCTCATTGGCCATATCCATCGCCGATTTGCCCTGTTTGTTTTTTATTTCCGGATCGGCCCCGTAATCGATGTACATTTTCAGCTTATCCAATGCAATACCCCAGCAGGATTCATTGGCACTGCCGCCGAAATAGGAGGTCATATATTTTTGTGTTAAATTGGTGTTCTCATGATTGATTTCCCTGGTTGATTCCTCAGTTTAGAAAAACCTTTATCGCGGAGGTTCCACTTTGTGAACCGGTGACACTTATCAGGTATATTCCTGATTTTAAGGATAGATTGTCGCTGTTGACTGTCAGGTCCATAACCCGGTCGATCATCGGGCCCTGATATATCGGATATAAAATTCTACCATTAATATCAATAACCCTGACATATAAATGTTCACCCGGTATAGCTGTGATCCTAATCCTGGTATTCATCCCTGATCCGATTATTGATACGGATGATTGGTTAAAGTTGTTGTTTGGCATATCTTCTCTGTGATTAAGATAGTTTGCTGAATCGATGTAATTCATGCACCGGATAGTCAGATCCGGCAGTTCATCAATCATATAGTCGGATTCCGGTCCGTTAAAAGAAAATAGCTTGATCAATTTTCCATCCTGCCACAGGCGGTCGGCAAAAGCCTCAACATTAGGATAATACTGATTTGAAAGGCTTGAGGCTATAGCCAAAGGACTTGATGTTTTTCCCGACCATTCAGCGGCAAGGAAGGATTGGATTTCCGGATTGACGGCAATGGCACCTTTGACTTTATAAATTCCTGCCTGAGTGCCCTGAAGTACGGGTTTACCCTGGCACGCTGCACCCATAAGGTATATTCTTGCAGTATCAATTGAAAACCGGGTTTTGGCATAGCTGATGATCTCGTTGATCTGCAATGGATTTGCAAACTGATAATCAGGCTGAACCGCTCCCGGAAAATCAGGAGTCAGGATGATTGTATTCCTCGATTCTGATACCGGGATCAGATAATCCCTGAACATGGAGAACGACTTTGAATCACCTTCACCCGGCAGTGCGATGAGCAATTCATAAACTGATGTTTCGCTGTATCCTTCGGGCAGGAAAATTCCGGTATTCATTTTCCCGCCTGAATAATTCAGGTAAGAGTCCATGCGGCCTGCAGGATGGTTTTCGTACCATCTGATCTCGTTTCCGCTATCTCCGCCCGCTACTACGTCCATATCCAGATCGCCGTCGAGATCGCCTGCAAATGCCATCCAGGGTTGAACTAAGCCTGTATCAATGGTCCGTTTGCGCCAGGTCAGAGCTTTCCCATCGGTATTTTCATACCATACGACCTGGTTTGAAAGATATCCTGTTGTAACTATATCCAGATCCCCGTCGAGGTCCATATCTTTTGCTTCTCCCACACAGGAGGTGTTAAGCTGATTATCAACAGTATGCACAATCCATCCAGAAAAATCGGACCCGGTATTCTCCCACCATTTCAATAAACCTGCACTGTATGCCCAGCCAATAATATCCAATTTCCCGTCCTGGTTCAGGTCCACCACCTCAACGCGGTGGGCTCCGGTAAATCCGGTTACCAGATCAAAGGGTTGCCACTGAACCGGGTTTCCACCAAGATTGTGCCAGATGGTAATTTTATTCCCGGCAAAGGCACCGCCAACAATATCAGCCTTCCCATCACCGTCGAGATCACCGGCAGCCACCGTCCGCGATCCGCTGAATGAATTGGTAATCTGCAGCTTTGGCCAGATTGTTGAAGCCGGACCAGGATTGTGAAACAATAAAACCTCATTGTTGGTTACGGCCGCAACTAAAGCATCATCGAAACCATCGCCATCCATATCCCAGACAAACAATTCATGTGCCTCGCCGCATTGGTTGCTAATGAGCCTTTTCTCCCACACCTGGTTGCCCAGGTTACGGTACCAGAATAAACTATTGTCGTTCCAGGAGGTAGCTACCAGGTCGGTTTTGCCGTCTTTGTCGATATCCCTGGCCGCAACCGACAGGCATCTTTTGATGGATGCATCCACGGTATGCGACAGCCATTTCAGCGGTTTCCCGCCCTGATTCTCGATCCAGAACAGCCCGGTCAATCCTGATCCGGCCAGAATATCCAGATCACCATCCTGATCCACATCAGCCAGGCCAAGGCCGGCAGATTGAGTAAAAGGTTTGGCAACCTCATGTTTTTCAAATGCGACCTGACCTTCGGCTGATATGGCCAAACTCAGAAAAATGGCCGGCAGTGTGAGTAATTGTGTTTTTTTTTTCATGTTTTCAGTTTTTTCGGGTGCAATTTATTCCGATAATAAGGCAGGTAAGGTTTTAATCGCCAGGCGGTCAGAAAAGGAAGCCAAAAGGAATAGCGAGCCAGGAATTTCGCTTTTTGTCAGTATCATACAATGAGTTAAATAAGAGCGCTAAGAAGAATTCATGAATAGTAAAAACTGAGTTTACTATTGGAGCAATATCAACTTCCTGGTAATTAGGTTATTTTTAACTGAAAGTCGGTTGAAATAGGTTCCGGCACTCAGATTGCCCAGATCCAGATTCAATGAATGTTTTCCGGCACTCAGGTATCCGTTAATAATGGTTTTTACCACCTTCCCGTTTATATTCAGGATGTCAAGTTTAACGGGACCTTCCTGGTCAATAGTGAACCCAATGATTGTTCTTCCGTTTGTCGGGTTCGGATAGCTCTCCAAAAATGAAAAGCCTGATGTGCCGGCGGTTTTAGCTGAAGTAGATACCGGAGCCGGTTTCCAGGCTGGATTTATGTTGTGCATCTGCATGTTGACAAGCCGAACAGTTTGCGTACCGTCGGCGTTCATTACTTTAATTTCATACCGCCCGTTAACCATAGAACTGTAAGCAATCCGCATCCCATCCGGCGACCAGTCGGGTTCACCATCTTCCCCGGGATTATTTGTCAGGCGTACCGGATTCGATCCGTCTGCTCTGATCACGTAGATTTCATGATCGCCGCTCCTGTTGGATTGGAAGGCAATCTTGCTTCCATCGGGTGACCACGCCGGCCACCAGTTCTCTGTTCCTTCGGCGCTGATTTCCGTCAGGCCGGTTCCGTCCGGATTGACGGTTGCGATACTTGTGCGATTATCGTGATGGTAAGCGATCACTATTTTTGACCCATCGGGGGACCAGTGCGGACTGTCGCCGCTGAAACTGCCAACCCGGTGAATATTAGTACCATCGGCATTCATCATCCATAATTCAGCGCGATAATTTTCCTGCGAGTACCAACGGCCGAAAGCGATATTTTTTCCATCGGGCGACCAGGCGGGTGGTCCGTCGCAAACATTAGCGGTGTTGGTCAAGCGCTTTATGTTTTGGCCATCAGCATCCATGATGAACTCCGACCAGGTTAAATTGTCATAGTGGACATAATAGGCGATTTTTGAGCCATCCGGCGACCAGGCGGGTCCGCACTCCCGTTGAGGGCTGTTTGTCAGCTTGGTTAATCCGGTGCCATCCGGATAAATCGTGTAAATCTCATTGTTGCCGTCGGATCCTGTATTTGAAAAAGCAAGCTGATTGAGGGTATCCGGCTCTACCTGGAACGAGAATTTTAGTAATGCCAGGTCGGTACCGCCAGCCGAACTAAGGTAAGCAGTGCCCGGGCCCGGATCCATGTCAACCCCCGATCCATTGAAGGTCATCACGGTATACAGATATCCGGCAATATCATAGGCCACCGGCCCACCGTTTTCATTTGCGCTCCCTCCGATAGTCATCGACCATACATATCTTCCGCCGGCATCATATTTTGCATAAAAGCTGTCGAAACCCCCGGCCGAAGTTACGCGTACCCCATCAGCTCCGGGATCCAGATCGATGGTATTTAAAAAGTTTCCGCTCAGGTAGACATTGTCATCGCTATCCAGCGACAACCCGGTATAGTAGTCATCACCCGTGCCCCCGAATCCTTTCGCCCACAGAAGGCTGCCTCCTGCAGTGAATTTTGAAACGGATAAATCCCAGCCGCCTGCCGAACTGAGCAGCTTAATGCCTGAGCCGGGGTCGAAATCGATATTGGCTGATTTATATACTCCAAGCACAATAAGATTGCCTGAACCATCAATTTCAATATTACCCCCTATCTCATCGGCAGATCCTCCTGTTCTTTTAGCCCATAGATAGTTACCCGCAGCATCATATTTGGCCAGATACATATCATAGCCTCCGGCTGTACTTAAAAGGGCAGTTCCTGCACCGGGATCAAAATCTGCGTTCGTCGACATGAACGGGCCTGATAGATAGATATTTCCGGAATCATCGGTGTTTATGCTGTTGCCGACTTCGTATTGCGACCCTCCGGCTCTTTTAACCCACAAATAGTTACCAAATGGATCGAATTTGGCAAAGAAGAGGTCCCCGCCACCTGCATCAGTCATGGTAACGGTTCCGGGACCGGGATCAAAATCCACCGTGCCATTGAAGTAACCGGTAATAAAAACGTTGCCTGATTTATCTGTGTGAATATCGTGACACCCGTCATACCCTGTGCTGCCAATACTTTTTGCCCAGACATAGTTGCCATTGGTGTCATATTTTGCGAGGAAAATATCCGCAAACCCGGCTGAACCCAGGTTCACAGTGGCAGTACCGGGATCGAAATCACAGCTGGCCGACGAATACCAGCCGGCAATCAATACATTACCGGAAACATCCACCGTAATCTCGCCGGGAATATCTTCGCCTGCACCACCTATCTTTTTAGCCCAAATGTAATTGCCCGATGGATCGTATTTAGCGAAAAATATGTCAATACTTCCGTTGGACGAGATTAACGGGGCATTCCCGGCACCGGGATCAAAATCAACAGTTCCTTGAAATGTACCGGCCATGTAAATATTACCCTGATTGTCGGGAGCAATGGTCCTGCAGCTTTCCTGGGCGGTTCCGCCGATACGCTTTGCCCATTCAAATGTCTGGGCATCACTTATCGAGAACCCAATGGATAGAATGGATCCGGTTAGTAAAATCTGTCTGGTTTTCATGGAGATATTGGGTTCGTATGGTTGGTTAGATTTGGGTGTTTTAATTCTTTATGATTTTCTTTGCGGTTAGATCTTGTTTTGTATGCATTCTGATCGTGTAAATGCCAGGAGATAAACAGGTTATGTCAGTTCTGATCTGATGATTACCCTCGGGTTTATTTTCATCCAGCACTTTTATTACCGGTCGTCCTAGCTGGTCAATGAGGTCTATATCAACATGGCCGGCCTTGCTTACCGTGAATTCTATATGGGTAAAGCCATCAGCAGGATTAGGCCAGATGTTTTTCAATTCACATTTATTCAGGATATTACCCTGATTTGATACTTCGGATACCGTTGACTTTCTGATCATATTTGGGCCATAGTCATTTCGTGCATTCCGGGTAACATTGATCTGATTCTTTCCATCAGCGTCCATTTGATAAATCTCATGATTGCCAAACCGGCTGGTTTGGAAGAAGATCTGTTTTCCATCAGATGACCAGCAGGGATTCTTACTCAGATTGCCGGTTCGGGTCAGCCGGATATCTCCGGTTCCATCTGCATTCATCGAGTGAATTTCAGTATCGGTTCCAGTCGGCGAAACCAGTGTATAAGCGATTTTTTGCCCATCGGGAGACAGCCGGGCATTGAGCTTGTCAGTCTGTGAGCGGGTGATTTGCTGAAGATTATTTCCGTCGATGTCCATCAGGTAAATCTCGAAATGGCCGGTTCGCTTGCTGCAGAAAATGATATTGGAACCATCATCGGTCCACAACGGTCCGTAGCCCTGACCCGAACCGGACAGTATCCGGAAACCGGATCCATCTGAATTTATCAGGCCGATATCACCCTCCTCAGAGTAAGTATCTTCTGAAACAGTAACCAGGATCTTTGTGCCGTCGGGCGACCAGTCGGGAGTTCCGCACTGAAGGCCTGTATTGGTCAGTTTATGCTGATTTGTGCCATCAGCATTCATTGCGTACAGCTCAAAATTCCCATCGCGGTCGGAGGTGAAGGCAATCTGTTTTCCGTCATTGGACCAGGCGGGATCCATATCGGTATACAAATTATTGGTAAGTCTTTTCAGATCGTTGCCATCCGGGAACATGCTGTAAATTTCGGCATTGTCATCCCGGTCGGAATAGAAGACCACCCGGTTGGTGGTATCCGGTGCGATGGGCCTCATGAGATCAATAAAGGCGGCGCTCACCCAGTACGCGTTGTATCCCTGGTCCTGTGAAGCGGCGCGAGCGGTATTGAAAAAAAGGTACTTGCCATCCGGGGAAATCATAGGAAAGCCTTCTTCAGTTGAAGAATTTATCCAGTTCCCTAGGTTGACCGCCTGGCTCCATCCTCCCTCCCTATTTCGGTATGACAGGTATACGTCATTCAAGCCGAAGCCTCCCGGACGGTTTGAATTAAACAGCATATACTCCTCATCCGGATCAATAAAAGCAGAGCCTTCGTTTGATGGCGAATTAACCTGGTCAGGCAACCTTTCCGGCTGTATATAACTGCCGTTGATCCACTGGTAACGGTAAATATCGCCACCAACGGAGGCTTGGTATAATCCCAAATACAGAGTACGGTTTTTAGTCAGGCTTAAATTCCAACCCGTTGATAATCCAGAAGGAAGGGTAAGAGGTAATTGTTGCGGATCCGACCAGGACGCGCCGGGCTGCCGGATGGTTTGATAGAATCCGCCGGCACCTGACCTTTCTGAATAGAAGAAAAGAGTATCCCCCGAGGATGAAAAAGTGGGGCAGTTTTCCTTAACCGTCTGATTGCCAAAAGGAGCCAATACAGGAATCGTCCATTGATTGTTAACCAGCCGGGTGTGCCAGATTTCCGGCCGGTCTGGAACGTGCAGATACTTGACGAAAAACATCTCTTTGCAATCAGGGGAAAAGCATGGTGATCCATGCCATGACCAAACTCCGTTCACCGCCAGCATCTGGAGGTTATCGGGAGGGAACCGCCTGATGGTATTCCCCGGGGGAGTTTGGCCCAGATATTTATTGACAGATTGCGGAAAGGCCGGTTGCAGGCCGGGCACACAAAGGGAAATCAGGAACAGGCTCAGTGAAGTAAAGATATTTTTCATAACCAATCGATTTATTGTTTCAACAATCGAAAGGTAAGAGGAGTAAAAGTGAAATCGCTCAGGCAATTAACCGATGGTGGTTATGGCTTTACGGATTACCTCCGGTACAGATATCAGATTCTTTTAACAAAAAAATGACTATCTAATCACAGCCTGCCCATATGCTCCAGGAAAACATCCCTCTTGGTCCTGGAGATCGGAACCTGAACTCCATCCGCCATTTCAATAGATCCCCCGTCCGACCGGATATATTTTTTAACATGTTCCAGATTTATTAAATGGGAGT
>JAPLDV010000043.1 GCA_026391235.1 Bacteroidia bacterium
GTCAGCATATAGTGACTGATCCTTTAAGTTCATCGGGCGTCCACATCCTTCTGAGCCAGCTTATGAGGCTTCACTTTCCATTCCTGCCGAGCAGTGCCGGTTTCCGCAATGTTGTTCCATCCGAAAGTTAAACCAAAGTTAAACAAAATATTACACAGCTTTTCTGTCCTTTTTTTTAGCACCGGCCAAACCTACTTTCGGGCAAACTAAAAGAAATGGACCTCATGGAACAGCTCCTTGCCCTGGCCGGCAGCCTGATAGTAATCCTGCTCGGGATCATCGGATTCTGGCTGCAAAAATGGATCAAGGCAACCGATGCGCTGACCCAGGCCATCCAAAAGCTCGAAGTGCATTTTGCATCTACTCAAACTACGGTTGAGGATATCAAAAAGCAGTGCGACAGCCGCTGTGCCCTATATGACAAGCGGATGAACAGCCATTCCGAGATTATCCATACACACTCCACCGACATCGCGATCCTTAAACAACACCATAAATAGCCATGAAGATTAGCAAGGATTTTTCAATACACGAATTCGTGCCCCCGGCTATCTATGAGCATTTCGTGGACAAATCCATCTGGTTCATCGATCCGAAAATCGTGCAGATGGCGCAGTTTATCCGGGATCGATTCGGTAAACCCATGACGATCAACAACTACCTCACCGGAGGGAATTATCAGTACTCGGCATTCCGGGATAGTGCTTGCACCATTGGCGCAACCAACTCCCAGCACCGTCATGGCCGTGCCATCGACTTCCGGATTAAAGGGATGACACCTGCGGAAATTCGGGATGACATCATTAAGAATTTCGAACTGTACCGCCCATCCGGCCTGACCACCATCGAAGGGGGAACGCCAACCTGGACGCACATCGACTGCCGGTTCACTAATCAGGAAACATTATTAATCGTACCCTATAAATAATCAAGCAATGGAAAAACAAGGAATTGAGAACATTAAGAATTGTGTCGGTTTTGTTCTGGACATTACCGAGGACGTACAGTCGGCCATGAGTGACGGGAAATTCAGTGTTAAGGATACCCTCCTTTTCATTGGAGATATCCCGCAGGTCCCGAAGGTGATCCGATCAGCCGCCAAATTTTGGGATGAGTTCCAGGATCTTGACGAAACCGAGCAGGCTGAAATTGTTGCGTTCGTTATTGACCGGCTGAATTGCAACACCGCCAAAGCAAAAGCAATCATCGTTCAGAGCTTCAAAACAGCTATGTCGATCAACGATGTGGCAAGGGATGGTATTGCTCTGGCCAGGATCATTAAAGCAGCCTGACCATGTGGAAGCTCCTGAAATACTTCCCGGTTTTTTTAAAGTACCTCATCAATGTCGGACCGGTGGTCTATGAGACCGCCAAATGGGGTTTTAAAATTGTCCGGGAATTCCGGTCCAAAAAGCAAATCAAACCCAAAACAGAACCTCCTTTTCCCGCATGATTTCATCGTTAGAATTGCAGCGTAATACTATCAAATGCTGACCATCACCAAGACACCCCCGCTGGTTGCACTCACCGGTAACCCGATCCGGTTTACCGTGCACTCTGACAACCTGGTCGAATCAGAGGCCATCCAGTGCAGGATCAGTATGTATTTCTATGATAAAGGCATCGCCGATGATACGATCCGTCTTACCTGGGGAGCGGTGGATATTACGTTTACCTGCAAACCCGATCCGGATAATTCCGGTACACAAATCCCTGATGCAACCATCGTCGTAGATCTAAACGATTGGGTGCAACTGGTTTCCGAATGCCTGCTCCGGAATTATTATGTCAACCGCGACTGGACCTTTGTTGTCAATGGTCCTTCCATCATAATGTATGGGAAAGAGTCCATTGTTGGCACACCGGTGGTTACCTTCAACTGGACACCTGATGCCGATCCCGGATTATCAGTTTACACGGGTATAGCCGGGGGGAACCGGATATTTTACAAAATCGGTTTGCAGCTGCTGATCAAAAACGGTTCCACCTGGGATCTGATCGGGGAAGATATCCTTCCGGTCAGCGCCACCGGCGATGCCACTTTTGATATCCACACGCTGTTTGCCGATTATGTTTATTCGGAATTTACTTTCCCGGAAAGAACCAGCGTATACTTTATGGATCTCAGGCCGCATTCATCATCTGAATACCGGATCCGGTATTATGAGCAATATGGCAACCCGATTACCCCCGGAAGCATTACTCAATCCCAATCGTATTACGCATTGGTTGGCGGAGTGTCGAAATCCCAGGAGGCCATATACAACCGTCAGGGCTCGAGCTTCTGGGACAAATTAACCTGCAACCTGTATTTCTTAACCTGGCAACCCAAAGATAAACGGGTATCAACCGGTCAGGTTGAAAAACTGTTCTTCCTGGCACAAACCGCGATGACAAGGATTTCATACCGGGTAGATTTTTACTATCTCGATAAAACGAGTGATCTTTCCGTTGCCTTTTCCGCCATGGATGTTCCACCCGATAAGGGAGTGGTTGAGCTGACCGTATCCCCGGATATCGTAAAAGCAGCAAGCACCAAACCTGATCAAATTGATTATTACAAAGTCTGGATCGAATATCAGGCCACCCGGATAAGCGAAATCCGGACCTACCATATCGATTATGCCCTATGCGAAAACCCCAGGTATTTTCTTTTCCTCAATTCTCTGGGAGGATATGATACGCTCCGCACCACCGGGGACCAGGAGGACAATCTGGAATATGACCGGATACCGGTCAATAAGATCCTGTCCGTGGACTTTACCGAATCGGATCATGAAAACGCCACCGGTTCAGTCAGTG
>JAPLDV010000021.1 GCA_026391235.1 Bacteroidia bacterium
CTTGATGCAGAAATGGTTGATATCCTAAACAATAAAGCCAATTTCCTGTCCGAGAATGAAACAGAACAAAGATTGGAGAAGCTGATTAAAAAGCATGAAGATAATCTTTAAGGATACTTTCGTTGACCGGTTCGAAAAGCAACTTGATTTTATTGCCTCAGACAGCCCGGTGAACGCACGTCGGTTCAAGAATAACTTATTCAGGAAAATTAAAGCAATTCCTTCCAATCCATTTAAACACAGGAAATCAATATTTTTTGACGATCAGAATATCCGTGACCTGATCTTTAGAGGCTATACCATCGTATTTAGGATCAATAATCAAACTATTGAGGTTTTTGGTTTTGTTAAATTCCAGAATTCACCGACTGATTCTTAAATCCGGGGTACGTACGCATGTATGCGGTCGGCCTTCGTGGTACGCGGGCACGGACGCAAATATGTGTCCCTACGGGGTCCCGCACAACGCGCTGTAGAGACGTTTATAAACGTCTCTACCGGTTGTCAAAACCAATTATTCCAAGTATTTTTATAAAGTCATCGGGATCAACAAATGGAAAAAGAAACCATATCCAAACTCAACCGGTCTTTTGAAGGATCTGCCTACGAACAAGACGGTGTAGAATATTGGCTTGCCAGAGATTTGCAAGGACTTTTGGGCTATGCAGATTGGCGCAATTTTTTAAACGCAGTCGATAAGGCCAGAGAAAGCTGTAAAACCACTGGTGAAGCGGTTCCTGATCATTTCGTTGACGTCAACAAAATGATCGATTTAGGTAAAGGTGCAAAAAGAGAGGTTGATGACATCATGTTAACCCGTTATGCTTGTTACCTGATCGCGCAAAACGGTGATCCAAAGAAAGAGCAGATTGCTTTTGCGCAAAGCTATTTCGCCATTCAAACCCGTAAGCAGGAATTGCTCGAAGAACGTATCCAATTGATTGAAAGGCTGCAGGCAAGAGAAAAATTGATAGCGGCAGAAACTGAATTATCAAAAAATATTTACGAAAGGGGAGTTGACAGTAGAGGCTTCGCCAATATCCGGAGCAAAGGCGATTGGGCTTTATTCGGTGGCCTAAACACCAGTGCAATGAAACGTAAATTAGGTATAACTGAAAATCGGCCACTTGCTGATTTCTTACCAACAATCACCATATCAGCCAAGCAGCTGGCTACGGAAATCACCAACTTTAATGTTAAAAAAGACCATCTATCCGGTGAAATTAAGATTACCAGGGAACATGTAAAGAATAACCAGGATGTAAGAAACCTGTTAGGGAAAAGCGGCATCAAGCCTGAACAATTACCGCCGGAGGAAGATATTCAAAAAATGAAAAGACGTCTCGATTCTGAAAACAAAAAATCACTGAAAAATAGTAAATAATTGAAAAAATAATTTCAATTAATTCGCGAATTAATTGAAATTAATCACGTATCGTGATATTCATCAAGCATATAAATTAAAAACTACAAGAGATAAAAAATAATGAAACTAGAAAATATTGTGAAAGGAGTAAAATATTTACCTTTAGTAGTTGCAGGATTCTTAGCACAAGAAGGATATGGACAATACTCTTGGCCAAGACCGCCTCAAGAGATGAAAAAAATCAATCTATTCATATCACCAGACAGCAGCGAGAGAGCGATAGAATACAATTCATTAAAAACACGAGCGCAAAGAGACAGCATCATAAGAGAAAGATTAAAAGAGGATTGGGTAAACACAATGCCCTATAAACTTCAATAGAATTGCTACCATTTTAGAATGCAATTAGCAATTAACTCCATAAATTATTGAAAAGAAACATATGATCGTGGCAAACTAATGTTTAACGGATATAATGGATTTGACGCGAACTTGATAGTTGCCAAGGCGGAACATTAATAGATGAGGGCAATTTAGGAGTACCAATAT
>JAPLDV010000610.1 GCA_026391235.1 Bacteroidia bacterium
CCCTCTGATTAACAGTCAGATGCTCTAACCAACTGAGCTAATGAAGCATTTAAGAGGATGCAAAAATAATGTTTTTACTGAATACTGCAATACGGCCAGGTAAAATCGTTTTCAGGCACTTTACCTGATCCGGCAGAAAAACGGGTTCGCACTATTTAAGAAGTAAGCAGTATATTTGGCCCGATGATTAGATCGTTAGCATTAATTCTTTGGCTGTTTCCCTGGGCACTTTTTGCTCAGACAATTCCAGCAACTAATGCGATAGAAATCGCAAGGAGCGTTATGGGTGAACCTCAGCTTTCGCTGAAAACCCGTTATGTGCAGGATTCTGTTATACCGGTTGGTAATCCGGATCTGCCGGCTGCATTTGTTGTAACCTATAAACCAACTGGATTTGTCATTGTTTCAGCCCATGAAACCAGTTCCCTGGTTCTTGGCTACTCACTTACTTCAGCGTTCCCTGCCAATCCCGATCATCCCCTTCGAAGCTGGTTCTTGCCTGCTTACGAGGCATCTGCTTCCCGGGGAATGCCGAAAAAGCAGGGGCAAAATTCTCAATTCTTCACTGATCACCTTGTTCTTCCCCTTACCTCGGCCTTATGGGGACAAGGAGCCCCCTGGAACCGTTACTGCCCTTCTGATTCAACCGGCAAAAGAGCACTCGTCGGTTGCGTGGCTGTGGCAATGGCTCAAATCATGGACAAATGGCAGTGGCCGCCAAAAGGCACCGGCGAGGTTACCTACACTCCGTTGCAACACTCTGAATATGGTGAGATTACAGTAAATTTCGATACAACCCATTATCGCTGGGATCTTACCCATGATATCCTCCCAACCGAGGCCTCCGCATTGATACTCTATCATGCCGGCGTTGCCTCCTACATGAACTATGACCCTGTTTTATCCAGCACGAGCGTTGATCGGTTTGCTGTACCGGCCCTGATTAACCATTTCTCCTTTAATCCGGGAATGATCTTTCGCGACCTTGAGGAGAGTACTATTACCGATTGGATTAGGATGCTCCGCCAGGAGCTCGACAATTCGAGACCTGTGCTATACGCGGGTACAAGCCCGGATGGCAAATTGAGCCATGCTTTCAATATCGACGGTTACCGTAATGAATCGTATTTCCATTTCAACTGGGGTTGGAATGGGGCCGGCGATGGGTGGTACACCCTCTCCGGAATGGCAGGCGGCGGAGCTGATTATTCCTCCCAACAGGGAGCTATTTTCGGCTTGCAGCCTGCCACCATGCCTCTTCACGATCGGCCATCCGCTCTGAATGTACTGTCAGGTGACGGGTTCGTACAACTCTTCTGGGCTCAGCCGGTCATTACCGATTTTTCCCATTTCATCATCTACCGTAACGGAACCCTGATCGGCCAGACCGCTGATTCCAAATTCCGCGACGAAGGGAAGGAAAACGGTCACAGCTATTCTTATCAAATTACCGCTTCTTACCAGGGCCAGAGTCCGGGTGAATCGTCAGCAACACCGGTTCTAACAGCTCTTCCATGGACTCGGCTGCAACCGGGGTATTCACAGAACTTCGAGTCGGGCCCGGAAGGCTGGCAAATACTTGATTCCATATCCGGGTTCCAGGTGGGCCCGGCTGCCAGCTTACAGTTCGGTGGCAATCCGGGTAAAATTGCCGCCATCCGATCCGAGGGCCATCCCGCCGGCGAACAGGTTGCCGACTATCTCATCAGCCCGGTCATTTATCCAGGAGATCTTTCGCACCCTGCCATATCCTTTGATTATGTTTTCAGGCAAAATCCGGGTATCGACAAGCTATCCCTGATTTGGCGGGATTTTAATACCGGTCAATGGCAAACGATCGCCAATCTCGATTCTACCGGAGGATATTCCAGCTGGAAAAACTTGCATTTTTACCTGCCGCTGTCTTCCGGGAATACACCCATCCAGATTGCCTTCTATTACAATGATTCATTTGGTCAGGGATATGGTGCCGCAATCGATAATTTTATGGTGTATGAGGTCGCGGAACCCGCCGTTCCCAATTTTTATATCGATATCAAGGACCTTTGCCTGGCTCAAACTGTCACTTTTATTGATCAGTCAATTGGCATGGTCCAAACCTGGGAATGGGATTTCGGAGATGGTGCCGAACCCCGTTTAGCAACTACCCGTGGGCCCCATTTGGTCAGTTACACCAAAGCAGGGAATAAAACCGTAAAACTATCCCTGAACCACCTGGATCACCTGATTTCTCCAGATGCATTATCGATCCGTGAAAAACCCGTAGCCGGCTTTGAGTTTACCCGGAAATACATGGATATCTCTTTCACCGATAAATCTAATCATGCTGAACACCTGCTTTGGGTATTTGGCGACGGAACCACGTCAACCGCTCTAAACCCCATCCACACCTATTACACCAAGAGCCTGTTCGAAGTTCAGCAGATCGCTGCCAATGGAACCTGCACCCCCGATACCCTGAATGTTCTAATCGACATGCGCAACGGCACCGGCATCGATGATGAAGAACTCCTGAGCAACTTCAAAATTTATCCGAATCCTACGGAAGGCAAGGTGATCCTGCTGTGGAACACTTTTCCGACTGAGCCAATGAAAATCAGGCTTTTATCCATAACCGGACAAGTTTTTCTTCAACGGGAATACCCTTCTCAAAAAGAGTTAACACTCGACCTTTCAGATTTTCCTGATGGATTGTATATCTTGCAAATCGATACGGGAAAGTTGATCCTTAAAAAACAGATAATTAAAATAGCCAAATAAAGACCAATTTCAAGATGAAACGAATTACCTTTTTGGCCTTCGGGCTTTTGCTCTGCCGCCTGATTTTTGCAGATAATGTAGTAAATGTCCCGCAGACCATTACCCAGCCGAATGGAAAAATTATAAACTGCCTTGGATCAGGTGATGAATATTACCACAGGCTTCACGATGCTAATGGATATACAATCGTTTTGAATCCGAAGGACGGATATTTCTATTACGGGATCCGTTCCGGAGAAACGGTTGTCCCATCAAAATATGTGGCCGGGACCGTGAATCCGGCCAATGTCGGACTCGAAAAAAATGCAATGATTTCCGAACAATTGTATGCCGAGCGCCGGGCAAAATTTCAGGCACCGCTTAAAGCCGTCATGGGAACTCCGACCAAGGGATTGGTTAACAGCCTGTGTATTTATATTTCTTTTGCCGATGACAGTGTCTTTACCCGCAATCGTGCCTATTTCAAAGAAATGTGGGAGGCAACCGATAAATCCTCGGTTCAGGATTATTTTAAGGAGATTTCCTATAATTTGCTTGATCTTGAAATTTATCACTTCCCGGTTAGTCCTGATACTATTACTGTTTCATACAAAGATATCTATCCCAGAAATTACTATTTACCGAAATCTGCCGCCAATCCTGAGGGATATGATGGAGATAATGCCGCCCGTGAACATTCCATGCTCAAAAGAGCTGTTGAATTTATCCAGAACCAGATACCTGCTGATGTTGATGTTGACAGGAATAATGACGGAATAGTGGATAATATTTGTTTTGTCATTAAGGGAAACTCTTCAGCCTGGGCCGATCTGTTGTGGCCTCATGCCTGGGGGTTGTACTCATATGATGTAAGAGTGAAAGGCGCCAGGATCAATGGTTACTTCCTGACCATGGAGAATGGATTCGGCGCGGGTACCATGTGCCATGAACTGGGGCATGTTTTTGGAGCTCCTGATCTTTATCATTATTATGACAGCGGCAAAACAGGCCCAAGCGCTGTTGGCGGTTGGTGCCTGATGGACGCATCTGCCGATCCTCCGCAAAGCATCTGCGGATTTTTAAAATACAAATACAACCACTGGATATCAGATCTCCCAGAGATTACCGAATCCGGGGTGTATTCACTAAAGCCTTTAAGTCAACCCACTAATAATCTTTTTAAAATCAAATCCCCTTTCAGCCGCACGGAGTATTTTGTATTGGAATACCGCAAAAGAGCAGGCCGTTATGAATCGTCAGCTCCCGGAACCGGACTGGTTGTTTACCGTATCAATCCCGGTGCCGGAAGCGGCAATGCCGGCGGGCCTCCCGATGAGGTCTACGTTTATCGGCCGGGAGGATCAATCACCGAAGTTGGCAGCCTCAGCAGTGCCGGAATGATTGCACCGAGCAGAACAGCCATCAATGACAAAACCGATCCTAACTCCTTTTTATGGAACAATGGCGATAGCGGACCCGGAGGATTGGATCTGTTCAACGTTTCCGCAGCAAGGGATTCCATCACTTTTGAAGTAAGAATCGTCCACCTTTACCCGCCAACCGAGCTGGAATATACTCCGGGTGCTGGTCAGGTCGACCTTACCTGGGTAGGCAGCATGGCCCAGGATCTCACTACTTATTACGTCTATCGTAATGGCATTCGTTACGCCGATACCCAATTCTCTGATTTCACTGATTATGATATAGTTGAAGGACAAGTATATACCTATTGGATCACCGCCTTTTATCAAGGTGGATATAATGGTGAGTCGGTTAAAAGCAACGAGGTAACTTATGCTCCCAAAGGCATCCAGATCCTTCCATACAGAGAGGATTTTGAACAACCCGCGCATGGATGGAAAATCAAAGGTAACGTTGAGGGATTTCAATGGGGAGATGCGACCAGTCTCACCATGCAAACAATTAATACAACCAAATTCCTTGGGGCTAATTCCGTAGCTGCCGGTGTAAATACCTTGTGTTCAGATTATGCAATTACCCCGAGGATGAACTTTTATGGTAAAAACAAAGTTTACATGCATTTCGATTATTCATTAAAAAGATGGCAGCAACTCGATCACCTGAAAATATTTTTCCGCCGGTATCAAAATGAAAGCTGGGTTCCGGTTATCGATTTGCCCACCAGCGGAATCGGTGCCGGATACAAATGGAAAAAATACAACCTTGAACTGCCGGCTGATTGTTATACAGGAGAGGCCCAGATCGGGTTCCGGTATGACGACGGTAATGATCTGGGTTACGGTGCCGCCATCGACAACGTGGTGATCGACGAAATCGCCACATCAGGGGTCGAAACCAACCTCGATAACCTTGCCATAAATATTTACCCAAACCCTGCCGGTGACGAAACAACCCTTGATATTTCCGGCAATCCCGGCGGAGAATTATCATTGAAACTGATTAGTATCGATGGTAAGGTATTATGGTCGAAGATCCGCCAGAATCAGTCAGATGGCTTGGAAACCATAAATCTTAAGGGCCTTGCCAAAGGAATGTATTATGTTGTTGTTGAATCAGCAAACGAAGTTATTATCAAATCCCTCGTCAAGCAGAATTGATTGAGAAGCAACGTTGGCAAGTCGGGCCAGCTGCTTGATAAAATACTTGGTGCAGCCGGCTTTTCCAGGCAGGAGAATGTGTATATCGCCAATATAGTCAAGTGCCGCCCGCCGACCAACCGTGAACCATCTCCCGAAGAACGGTCCACCTGTTTGCCCTTTTTGCTTCTTCAGATTGAGCTCATTCAGCCCTCGATCATCATACTTTTGGGTTCCACGGCACTTAAAGGCTTGATCGATCCCGATGGAAAAATCACTCAGGTACGTGGTAAATGGATGGAATGGAACAATATCCAGGTAATGCCAACCTACCACCCTTCCGCATTATTGCGCAATCCCGAACTTAAAAAAGAGGTATGGGAAGATATGAAGCTCGTTGTGCATAAATACCGGGAGATTGTTGACCCGAAGCACCACTGTCAGTATTTGTAATTATGCTTCGCTAAATATTACCTCAAACCTAATTCTTAATTAGTTCGCGTCAGCGAACACAATTAGCGCGCAGCGCATAGTTAGCGACCGCAGGGAGTACAATTATATAATCAGCATCGCATCCCCATACGTCCCGAACCGGTATTTCTCCTTGATCGCCACCTGGTAGGCATTCATCAGGGGATCAAATCCGCCGAAAGCTGCAACCATCATCAGGAGAGTAGTCAGCGGAAGATGAAAATTGGAAATCATGCTGTCGGCAACTGAAAATTCATAGGGAGGGAACAGAAATTTATTGGTCCAGCCATCATAAGGTTTCAGGAATCCATCGGTGGAAACCGCACTTTCGAGCGTACGCATGGTGGTAGTGCCCACAGCACAAACACGCTGACGGAGCTCTTTTGCGGAATTCACGAGATTGGCAGCTTCATCGGTGATGATAATCTGCTCGGAGTCCATCTTGTGTTTGGTAAGATCCTCCACATCAACCGATCTGAAATTTCCAAGTCCCACATGAAGGGTAACAAAAGCGAAATTCACTCCCTTAATTTCCAGGCGCTTCATTAATTCCCGGCTGAAATGCATCCCGGCCGTCGGTGCAGCAACCGCTCCTTCATGTTTTGCAAAGATGGTTTGATACCTTTCGCGATCCTCCGGAACAACATCGCGCCTGATGAATTTCGGCAAAGGAGTTTCCCCCAGTTCAAATAGTGTTTTCTTGAATTCCTCATAAGGCCCATCAAACAAAAACCTGAGCGTCCGCCCTCTTGATGTGGTATTGTCAATCACTTCCGCAACCAGTACATCTTCCTCACCAAAATAAAGTTTATTTCCAATGCGGATCTTACGGGCAGGATCAACCAAAACGTCCCAAAGCCTTTGCTCCTTGTTCAATTCTCTAAGCAGGAATACTTCAATTTCAGCACCGGTTTTCTCTTTATTGCCTCTCAGCCTTGCCGGAAATACACGAGTGT
Source organism: Bacteroidia bacterium (assembly GCA_026391235.1). The sequence goes on from JAPLDV010000610.1 coordinate 6,725, forward strand.
CATTGAAAACCATTACATCCTTGTTCACAAAGTAATCCAACACATCCCTGAACACCTTGTGCTCTATCTCACCAGTCTTGCGATTCAGAACGAGTAATCTGGATTCATCACGATTTTCGGATGGATGCAATGCGATAAGCTTATCCGGGAGAGTATACCTAAACTTGGATAATTTCATAAAAAAAATTGTTCTATTAAGTTGCCTTTATACGGAGTAAAACCGCATTTGTTGCATTCAAAATAATTTCTTTAGAAAGTCTTCGAAGATCAGTGCGTTATCTAATGTGAATTCGCCGCTCCGCGACCGTCTGAATTCAGTAAGATGTGCTCCTGAACCCAACGCCAGACCCAAATCCCTGGCTATCGACCGGATGTAGGTACCCCTTGAACAAACGATTCGCAATCGTACATCCGGTGGTGAGTATTCAAGAAATTCGATCTCCCTGATCTGCACACGCTTTGATTCAAGTTCTTGAAATTCACCTCTTCTGGCCTTATCATACGCCCTCACCCCATCAGTTTTCTTTGCACTGTAAACCGGTGGAACCTGATCAATCTCTCCGGTCAGGTTTTTAAGAGCCGTAAAAATCATTTCACTCGTAATATGTTCGAATGGAAAAACTTCATCGATCTCCTTTTCCAGGTCGAAACCCGGGGTGGTGGCACCCAGACGAATAGTAGCAAAATATTCTTTCTCCCCGGCCTGGAGTTCATCAATCCGTTTGGTAGCCTTACCGGTGGCAATGATCATCAGCCCGGTCGCCAGGGGATCCAGCGTACCGGCATGCCCGACTTTCAGTTTCTTCAGTCCATATCTCATCTGCAAGGCACCTCTGACCTTCTTAACCAGATAAAATGAGGTCCACTGATAAGGTTTATCGAAAATCAGAATCTGACCGTCAAGCCATTCCTGTCCGGGTATGATTTTATATTGGGTTTGCATATGATTCTATAAGTGACAGGTGACAAGTGACGGTCACTTGTCACTTGTCACTATCTGAACAATCCGATACCGATTGCGATAAGTCCGATAACCAGGCAGTAAACCGCAAACCAGATCAATTTTCCCTTTTTAACCAGGTTGATCATCCAGGTACAGGCAATCAATCCTGCGAAGAAAGCGGCTATAAAACCAATAGCCAGTGGTAGCATGGGAGTTGCGGAAGCAGTGGCAGAAGAAGTTGCTTGAGATTTCATAATTTCCATCAAATTGGCACCGATAACAGGTACCAAAACCATCAGGAAAGAAAATTGCGCAATCAGTTTTTTATCAATCCCGAGCAGCATGCCTGCAGCAATGGTGGAACCCGAGCGGCTGATGCCCGGCAGGGTTGCTATGGCCTGAACCACACCGATAATAAAGGCAGATCTGTAGGTAATGGGTTTATCAGAATTCCTGATTTTCACAAAATGGGTGAGAGCTAACAATGATGCCGTAATCAGAAGCATAAACCCAACAAACAATATGTTGCCCGTAAAAAAGCTCTCCACCCAGCTTTCAAGAAAAATGCCGACGAGCAAAACCGGAATCATGGAAACTATCAGCTTTAGGATATATTGCGTTTCATCGTTGAGCCGAAATTCAAAAGTGCCCATTAATAACCTCCGGATTTCCTTCCAGAATACCACCAGGGTTGCCAGTACCGTGGCTCCGTGAACGACTACCGTAAAAGTAATATTACTCTCACCTTCAATACCCAGCAAGGCTTTCCCGAGCTCAAGATGTCCGGAACTACTCACGGGAAGGAATTCGGTAAAGCCCTGGACCAAACCGAGTAACAATGCCTGCAACCAGTTCATGAAAATTATTCCTCTTTCTTTGGTTTGGGCCTGTACATAATGGCCACTCCCTCAATGATAAAACCGATCAGGACGACGACCGGTCCGAAGGTTATCCGTCTGAAGCTGAAAATCCCCGGATCAAATTTGGTGGGATCATCTGACCCGCCACCGGCCATCAGTAAAAATCCGATGAATAACACTACCAGACCTGCAATCAGAAGCTGGTAGTTAAGCTTACTGAATACAAAGCTTTCCTGTTTCTTTGGAGACTCCTCCCTAGGTTTAATAACCACTTTTTTATCTGCCATTGTCATAAATATAAATTCTTATTAAAAATAGAGTTTGTCCCTATCTATCCCCAGATATTTGTTAACTGCCAGAATGGTTGTGATTCCGGAAAGGATCATCCCAACGACAAATATCAACATAATCAGCATCACAATTGTCATTGAATCAGTAAACTGCAAAATTTCAGGCATCTGGCGCCTGGCTATGTAAATAACTCCCAGCAGCAACAGTGAGGCCAGGGCTGATCCGAATAATCCATTCAACATTCCACGCACTATGAAAGGCCTCCGGATATATTTCCGTGTGGCACCGACCAATTGCATCGTTTTAATAATAAACCGTTTACTGTAAACCAACAACCGGATGGTATTATTAAAAAGAGCAATAGAGATCAGTAACAGTAAACTGCTGAAGGCCAGTATAACAATACTGATCTTGCGAAGATTCTCATTCACCAGATTCACCATGGATTCCTGGTAATAAATTTCATACACCTGCGGATAAGTATTGAATTCCCTCTCAAACCTGGCAATGCTGTCGGGATTAGCATAGGCAGCATGGAACTTGATATCGATCGATGGCTTCAGGGGATTGGTGCCAAGGAATTCAAGAAAATTCTCACCGAGTTCCTTTTCCAGCTCCTCGGCTGCCTCCTGCGCAGAAACGAATGCTGTTCCTTTAACGGCCGGATTGGCATCGAAAGATTTTTGCAGCTGAACGATATCAGCTTCGCGAACATCATCTTTCAGAATAACCGAAAATCCGATATTTTCCTTCACATAATCCCCTATGCGCCGGGCATTGAGTATGAGTAATCCCAGAAGGCTTAACAGGAAGAGAACCATAGCAATACTGACAACCGTGGTAACATAGGAATTCCGTAGTCTGACCGTTGGACCCGTCTGCTGTTTGTTCTTCATGCCTGCTTAAAATACAGCGCCTAATTTACAAAGATTTGGGTAACCAATGGAAGGTAACCGCAAATTGCTATTTTTGATCAAAATCCGTTTTACGTGGGCATAATTGAAAAACAGAGCATTAAGGGATCAATCTATTCGTACATAGGCGTTCTGATAGGCTTTGTGACAGCCGGAGTACTTCTCCCCCAGATTTTCTCGACAAAGGAAAACGGTGTGATCGACCTGCTCATCAGCTGGTCCCTTGTTTTTGCAACACTGGCTACACTTGGACTGAACAACGTCACCATCAGGCTTTTCCCGTGGTTCCGGAACAAGGATAACCATCACAATGGATTCTTCGGCATCCTGTTTTGGGTAAACATGGCCGGATTCCTTCTGGCACTCCTGCTCTATTATGCACTGAGACCCTGGATCATCGCAGATAGTCAGGACACTTCTTCCCTGTTTATCAGGTACATGGATTACATCATCCCGCTAACCGCATTTACTACCATCTATCTGGTGATCGACATCTACTACTCCGTACTGATGAATGCGGTGAGAGGTATTTTCCTCAAAGAATTTGTGCAAAGGGTACTGATCCTGATCGTGATACTTGGTTTTTTAGCCGGTTGTTTCCGTTTCACGGGATTTATCCTGTTTTACACGATTGCCCTATCTTTACCTGGCATCATAATAGCGGTTTTGCTGATGAAGGACGGTGAATTCCAAATCCGGCCTCAGCCTGATTTCCTCACCCGGGAATTATCGAAATCCCTGGTGAGTGTTGCCTTCTTCGGGGTAACCATTGGCTTCAGCAATATTCTGATTCTATATATGGACCGGCTCATGATCAACTCTATGATTGGATTGGAAGCTACAGGTATCTATGGCCGGGCAGCCTTTTATGGCACCCTCGTTTCGATACCCATCCGCTCCGTTTCCAAGATTTCAGCAGTAGTGGTCGGCCAGTATTGGAAAGATCAGAAACACGATGCCATCAACCAATTATACCGGGACACCAGCCTGCACCAATTACTTTTCGGACTTTTGATCTTTATCGGTATCTGGGGCAATATTAAAAATGTTTTTCACATTCTCCCCAATGATTATTCATCCGGCAGGTACGTGATTTTTTTCATGGGGATCGCCAATCTGTTTATGATGGCATCGGGAATCAGCGGTTCCATAATGGCTACCAGCAGACATTACCGGTTACTGGCCCTTTTTGTTTTTCTTTTCGGAATACTCGTTTTTGTTACTAACCTCATCTTCATACCAATCATTGGAATTGCAGGAGCAGCTCTGGCATCAGCTGTTTCGACACTTTTATACGGGCTGATGCGCTATGTTTTCCTGTGGTTCAAATACGGCATGCAGCCGTATACCTGGAAACATGCAGTTGCAGTGGCTGTAGCAATTGCAGCCTATATGCCGGCCGTTCTTATCCCGGATCTTTATAGCGTCAACCATCACTATTTGAGTCTGATTATTGATATCGGCGTGAGGAGTATGGCTGTAACGATTGTTTTTATCGGAGCTACACTCATCCTGAATATTTCACCTGATCTGAACCGGCGGTGGAAGGATATGCTGGTTTGGCTAAGGATCAAATGATTTCACAAAACACGCATTTAATTTATCAAGATATATTGCTCATGATCAAAGGCATGCCTCTTATCAAATCCATCTTTGCCTTTTTCCCCAGCACTTCTTTGTAGAATTTCGGATGTAATCCATATCCGGGCCGGATTGAGCGAACATTCCGTTCTGTTATCAATTCACCGGCTTGTATATCTTCAACAACATACAGGGATCGTGAAAACTCGCGACTTTTCTGCATTTTGTCGGTAAGAGAATAATCTATTGTCCCAACGGCAACTTCGGCTTCGCGCACGGCTTTTACCATTGCCGTGAATTCGGCTTCGTTCAGCGAGAAGGAAGCATCGGGCCCGCCTATCGCATGGTCGAGAATAAAATGTTTCTCAATAACCCGGGCACCCAATACAGTGGCTACTACCGGAACGGTGATGCCCATGGTATGGTCGGACAAGCCTGCAATTACACCAAACCGTTCAGCCAGATCGGGAATCATCGCCATATTAGCCTCTTCAACAGGAGCAGGGTAGCTCGAGGTACATTTCAGCAGGATAATTTGATCGTTACCCATACGCTTGCAGGCATCAATGGCTAATTCAATATCCTCCATACCGGCAATGCCCGTAGAGATAATCACCGGCTTACCTTTTGAAGCCACATATTCAACCAACGGAATATCCGTTATCTCGAAAGAAGCTATTTTATAAGCCGGGGCGTTCAGTTTTTCCAGCAAGTCAACCGCGGTATTGTCGAATGGACTGCTGAAGCAAATCAACCCTTCGTTTTTTGCTGCAAGGAACAGGTCATTGTGCCATTCCCAGGGGGTATACGCCTCTTTGTACAGATCATACAGATACTTGCCGTCCCAGATAGTCCCCTGTTTCAATTTAAAGTCATCAGTTTTGCAATCAATAGTGATGGTATCGGCTGTGTAGGTTTGGAGTTTAATGGCATCAGCCCCGGCGCGTTTAGCGGCCTTTATGGTATCAATCGCAGTCTTTAAACTTCCGTTATGGTTGGCCGAGAGTTCAGCAACGATAAAAACCGGACTTTGATTATCTATTTTGAATGTATCGATACACAAAGAAAGAGTCATGGCCTTGTACTTAAGAATAAATAATTATTCAACCTCAACAACAACAGCCCCCATAGACAATCCTACCCCAAAGCCCGCCAAAAGCACCTTATCTCCTTTTTGCAATCTGTTGTCATCTATGGCGCGCCGCATTGCTATAGGAATAGTTGAAGATACTGTATTGCCCCCATCTGATAAAGAAATAAAAAATTTCTCCTGTGGGATTTTACATCTTTTTCTGACGAAATCAAGCATATACTCATTGGCCTGATGAAAAATGAACATATCAACATCCTCTAATGATAAAGAATTTTCCTTAAGCACTCTATTGATTAATGGCGGTATCTCGAAAGCGGTGAAATTAAAAATCTCTTTGCCATTCATATACAGATAATCATCATTGCTGACAAAATTCCCTTCTTCATCAATTAAATCCTCATGCTTAACACAATTATGTCTTATGCCGCTGTTCCTGACAATTAAACTTTCATATCCGCTGCCGTCGGTTCCGTAACTCAAGTTGCTGATAGATGCATGAAAACAGCTACTCTCAGGTTCCGAAGTAATTAAAGTTGCAGCAGCTCCATCTCCAAACAGAGTTTTATTTGATTTGTCTTTGGGATGAATTAATTTGGTGTACGTTTCAGCAGTTACAAGTAATACGTTTTTTACCTGCCCAGTCTCTACTAAACCTTTAGCTAGGCCTAATCCATAAATAAATCCGGAACAGCCCAAATTAAAATCCAACGCACCACAGGTTTTAGGCAAACCAGCCTTGTTTTGCAAAATACATGCAGTAGTAGGTAAAAGATAATCCGGACTTTGCGTACAAAACAAAAGAAAATCTATTTTACTTTTAGGAACCTGGTATTCATCAAAGAGTTTCTCAATCACAGTCAGGGCCATATCACTGGAAAATTCATTTCCTGCTGACACATGACGTTGATATATACCTGTTTTTTGGGAAATTTTTTCAACAGACCACTCAGGATGTATTTGAGAGAGTTTCTCATTATCCAAAATTTCAATCGGCAAATAATAGGAAATCCCGTTAATATATGCTCTCATGGCTTTGTCATTAAAATTACATAATCATACAATTCCCGTACTGTTTTCTTTGACTTGTAATCTGTTTCGGAAATATCAACCCCGTATTCATCCTTTAACATCACGATAATTGTCATACCGGTGAGAGAATCATACGACTCTATCTTTCTAAAATCAGAGTCAATTGTCAATTCTATCTCATTTGAATCAATAAATTGATTTTTGACATTTTCAATAAATGCCGATTCTTCCATTTCTATTTAATTTTAAATATTTGTTAGTGTTAGCTTCAGCAATCTTTCAATTTTTTGATCATTTACAATTTTATTATTAAATGTATCAACCGACAATTCTCTGTAGAAAAACTCAGTACTTTTTTTGTCTATTATTTTAGTAACTGGTTTTTTTGAAAACCCAAATAAATCGTTAAAAGAATTCGCTCCTTTGTTTTTTACCGCTGCATACCCTTTTAAGAATTCCATACCAACAATATTAAACAGGAAGTTCAGAGTGAATAAATAAAATTCGACACCAAGATTTGTTCCGTGTAAATCAGGTGCAAGGTAATATCCCCACTCGCCGGATTTATCATCGATATCAACTATGGATGAAACTCCGATGTCCTTATTTTCTCTTTTGACCAGCCAATATTTCTTTGTCGGATCATTTTTCAGCCCGTTAAGGAATTTCAAATGATCCTCCCATTCAATGATATTTGTATTATACATCCATTGACGAATGCTCATGTGATTGCGCCATTGCAATACCGTTCGCTTTTCTTCATCCTTCATTTCAATAAAGTAGACGAACCTGTATAATTCACTACTAATTAACATGCTTAAAGATATCATTTTAAATTGATTTAAAGAGTTCTAAGTAAAACTGAGGGCCTTTCCAAATAATTGCTTTTTGCTTTTGCACCATTTGGTTTCCATTAAGGCAAGATATTCTATGGAGGTGAAAGTTAAGCTTCTCGGAGTAATTAATTAACATATTCTCACAGTTGAAGGCTAATCCCATCTCACAAATCGATTGAGCTGCTTCCTTCTGATTATCAACGTAAAACCCGGTAATTGCTGGTATACCAACTGCGATAAGCTCAAAAAGAATAGAACTGGAGGGTACAATTGCCAAGCTTGATTCATTAATTAATGAAACCATTTGTTTCGAATTCACATCCTGGTAGCTCACTACTATTTCATTGTCATTTATCAGCTCCTTCAAGCTTCTAAAATGACTGTAGGCAGAGCCTGTTACAATAATTACTTTTTTAAAGCGGTCAAAAGCCAGCACCACTCTCAAAGTGCTCTCAGTCAGGTTATAATAATCTGATCCGCCAAAGCAGATAAACACGCTCTCCATATTCTCAATAACACGCATTTTTGCAGTTTGCTCAAGAAAAGAGGGTCGTAACAATGCAAATTCAATACCCAAAGCAAATTGGGTGTAGGGTTGGGCTTTGTAATCCAGTGGTGTAATGCCAGGCGCATGGTTGATTATCAGGTCAGCTACAAATTCCATATTATGCTGGTCGTCAATGCAAACTAACTTGCAACCTTTGGCTTTGACTTGTTTTTGGAAGGCCAGGTTAAAATGATAGCCATCTAAGATCACGATTTGCTGGCTGTTTATTTGTTCTATAAACTGTGTTTCGTTTTCTATCTTAATAAGTTCAAAATTGTTTTCAACCAACTCCTTTCCGATTGATTCCGGAATTTCAATGCAAAAGAAGAGAATATCAAAATCGGTTTTAAGCATGTGCGCCAGTGCAGTGCATCTGACCAGGTGCCCCAGGCCTAATCGAAGGCTGCCATCAGCTCGAATGAATATTTTAGATTTCATTTAAGAGTTTAAATTTCATTTCAGCCAGCTTCCAGTCCGTCGGGTTATCGATATCCTGCACTTCTTCTTCAGAAAGAATAATTGAGGCCGTGTTTCCTATCAAAGTGGTTTGTCCCAATTGTTTCATATTCATCCAGTACCATTGTCCTGCATCGTGGTAAACCTTTTTCAGATCCTGTGATCTGGAATTCTTGTATTCAGGCCAAATCATTTGCGTTTTTCCTTCATCATTAATCTCAACACCTCGCCAAACGGGGTAGCCAAAAGAAACTACAGGAAAAACACTATCATAGTTTTTTGCCAGTAAAAGATTCAGGCCTTTCTTTATAGATTCTATCCTGATAAGCGGAGCCGTTGGATAGATGCAGCATATTAAATCAAATTCCCGGTTCAGCTGATTTTTGTATACCGTAACAACTTCCTGTATTACTGCCATAGTGGAGGCAAAATCGTTTGAGGTATCAGTGCTGCGATAAAAAGGAACCATTGCGCCAAAATTAACGGCTACTTCAGCTATTTCAGTATCATCCGTTGAAACCATTACTTCTTCAAACAAACCACTTTGCAAAGCAGTTTCAATAGAATAGGCCATTATTGGCTTACCAAGGAAATCCTTAACATTTTTACGCGGGATGCGTTTACTGCCGCCGCGCGCGGGGATAATTGCCAGGTTACGCATAAAACTCATGAATTGTTTCGGTTCATACCAACTGATTTTCAAAAAATAAATCTACGGTCAGATTTTTTGAAATGCATCAATAAAAGAAGCTTCTGTCAAGTTAAATATTTTAACATCTTTACGAACAGCCAGGTCATTAATTAATTCATAACCCTTAAACAGGTTCGACCATCCCAGAAATAACTGATGCATTGTTGCAGGATCCCTACCACCGGATTTTGTATACATTGGCTTATGAATAGCAAGGTTATCGGAAAAATGTTTTTGCGCAACATAAACCTTAGAGTCACTTTTAACGACAATTTCCTGGTGCCAGGAATGATCAACGCCGGTTAAATAGATTTTCTTATAACCCAAGTTAATGGCAAAAACCAGTGATGGTATTATGACATTTGGAGCTCTGGGCATCCCAAGCCGATGTGAAAGACAATAACGTATGAAACCCGGGAATCCGTCTATTGAAATTGCATTAAAGAAAACAAGTTTAATGCAATTATTATTTAACAAAGGCGAGTAGAATTTACTCTTTCTAAAATTAAATGGAGCAAATAAGAAAATTTCCCAGGTTGTTTCTTTAATTACCTTTTTAAATAATTCATCAATTTTATTAAAAATATCTCCGGTTTCAGATTCCCAAAAGTTGGGATCATAAATAACATATATCTTTGGCTTTATTTTCGAATACAAATCTGATTCGGCAAAAAAATTCACACATATTTTATCAAAATCCGATGAAGAAATATCAATTTTTTCCAGGTCCTTTAATAATGATGGCCCATTCCCCATAATAATACAATCACTTAAAATTCTTTCTTTGGGATATTTTGTTTTTCTCGAAAACAATACTACCACCGGGATAAATATCATTGTTGAAATTATATTGTTGAAAGCCTCCTTCAACTTTTTGGTAATTTTATGCATAGAAATTTTCAATTGTTTTTATCACGAATTCCTGCTCGATGTTTGAAAGAGACGGGTAAATCGGTAAACTCAGGCAATGATTGTAGTATTTCTCTGCGATGGGCAAATCTCCCTCTTTCCAACCAAATTGCCGGTAATAGGGCATCAGGTGGACAGGTATATAATGAACCTGGGCGTAGATGTTTTGTTCGCGTAAATACTCATACAGTGCTTTACGCTCAATAAACTCAACAACATATAAATGATAGGCGTGACCTTTTATGACTCCTGCCTGCCTGATGATGTAACTTTTCCCTGAAAAAGCCTTTTCATATACTGCAGCAATCTCCCATCTTCGTTTCAGACCGGCATCTGAGCGCTTTAACTGACTTTTGCCAAGTGCTGCCTGGAAATCGGTTAATCTGTAGTTAAAGCCAAGTTCTTGCATTTCGTAGTACCACAAACCATGATTAAATTGTAACAATTCGGGAATCTGCTGAATTCCATGAGTTCGCAGGTTGCGCAATCTATGATATAGTTTCTCATTATTTGTAGTTACCATCCCACCTTCACCTGCTGCAATATGCTTTACCGGATGAAAGGAGAAAATGGCCAGATCGGCATAATTTCCATTTCCACAATTCTGTTTCTGGCCGCATTTATCGGTAAAATAACCTCCGGGTGCATGACAGGCATCTTCGATGATCCAAAGGCCAAATTCATCAGCAAGCTTCCTGACTTCTTCCAGATTAACCGGATAACCGGTAAAATCAACCGGAATAATTCCCTGGTAGGTTCCTTTTTTAGATGAATAGAGCAAATCCCTTACTTTATTAAGATCCAACAGGTAGGTGTCGGGATCTATGTCTGCAAAAACCACCTCCCCGCCACAGTAACGAACACAATTGGCGGTTGCTGCAAAGGTTATCGGGGTGGTAATGATTTTATCCCCTGGCCTGACGTTCAATGCAAGTGCACTTAAATGTAACGCGGCTGTTCCATTGGATACTGCCACTGCATATCTGCAACCAATATATTGAGCAAATGCAACCTCGAATTCAGCAATTTCAGGGCCCTGTGTCAGGTAGTCGGACTTCAGAACCTCTATCACAGCCTGAATATCTTCATCAGTAATATGTTGGCGTCCGTAGGGTATTTTTTTCATTCGATTGGTTTAAAATCAGGATCGACAAATCGCTTGATTTTTTCACGCAGGGTATCTACTGTTTCCCATTCAGTATTAGTACCTGAGTTGTATTTAAATCCTATGGGAACTTCCCAGCCATTGAAATGATTTATGTATTTCTGTTTATTGGCATTGGAAGGAAGGATAGCGAAATATTTATCAAATTCGATGGTATTATATGAATCACTTTCCGTGATCATTTCTTCATGTAATTTTTCGCCCGGACGAATTCCAATCTCTTCGAGAATAGCATTGGGTGCAATTGCTTTGGCTACGGTTTCGATATTATAGGAAGGAATCTTGGGGACAAAGATTTCACCACCAATAGCATTTTCAATAGCCCAAAGTACCATCTCCACTCCGTCTTCCAATGATATGTTGAAACGGGTCATTTCCCTGTTTGTAATGGGCAAAACACCTGTCTTTGCCTTTTCGCGGAAAAATGGAATCACCGAACCTCTTGATCCCATTACATTTCCATATCTAACCGCCGAAAACCTAAGATCTCTTTTTCCCTTGATATTATTGGCAGCAATAAATAATTTATCGGAAACAAGTTTTGTGGCGCCGTATAAATTGATTGGAGCAGCTGCCTTATCGGTAGAAAGCGCTATAACAACTTTTATACCAGTTGAAAGTGCAGCATCAATCACATTCTGTGCACCACCGATATTGGTTTTGACGAATTCATCGGGATTATATTCTGCTGCGGGTACCTGTTTCAAGGCTGCAGCATGGATAATAACGTCAATACCATCACAGGCTCTTTTAAAACGTGCACCATCACGTACATCTCCAATAAAAAAACGCACTTGCCGATATTTGTTTTCCGGGTAAAGCTGAGCCATCTCGAATTGTTTCAATTCATCACGGGAAAATATGACAAGGCGTTTAACGTCGGGGTAACGCTCCAGAATTACTTTAGTGAACATTTTCCCGAAAGATCCGGTACCGCCGGTTATGAGGATTGATTTGTCGTTTAGCATTGATTATTTTTGATATGGTGATTGATGTCAGTTGTCAGTTATCGGTATTATTAACCTGTAAAGATAACAGCTAACGGATAACAGATAGCTAAAGCTTCCCACATTTTAAACAGCAAACCGTAAAACATTTCAGACATTTGTGAGAAATTAACTAATTTCCCATCCAAACCGATCATAATGGAAGAGACCTTGCAAGGCGGATACCGGATCAATGGCCAATCGCCGGTTAAAGAAGCAGGATTACCTGTAGTTTCAGTGATTACGGTTGTATACAACAGCCTGAGCCTGATTGAAAAAACCATCACAAGTATTGTTAGTCAAAGCTATCCCAACATCGAGTTCATAGTTATCGACGGCGGCTCATCCGATGGAACAGTGGAGATCATCCGGCTGTATGACAAGCATATCAGTTACTGGATCAGTGAACCCGACCACGGCATTTATGATGCCATGAACAAAGGGCTGGAGGCTGCGTCCGGTGATTATGTCTGGTTCATGAATGCTGGCGACCGGATTTATGCGGCTGATATTTTAGAGAAAATCTTTCCATTCGACCGCGGTTCCGCGATGGGGAAAGGGTGTCTGGTATATTTCGGTGATACCATGATTGTCGATTCAGAATACAGAGAGGTTGGATTGAGGAGGCTCAGGCCACCGGAAGTGCTTACCTGGAAGAGTTTTAAAAAGGGGATGCTCGTTTGCCATCAGGCGATCATCGTAAACAGGGAAATTGCAGAGCCATTTGATCCACAGTACAAGCACTCGGCAGATTTCGATTGGGTGGTCAGGATGCTCAAGAAGGCAGAAGGCGATAAACCAAGGGCTCAAGGCTCAAGGCTCAAGGCACAAGTAGGGAGTAGGGAGTATGGAGTAGGGAGTAAGGGAGAGCAGGAGCTAATCATTGACTCCGAACTTCAGACCGGAGGTTCAAGGCGACGTGAGGGTGCCGAACCAACTCATGATTCAGGAATCATTGCCCCTCAACCTCTCAACCCATCAACCCATCAACCCATCACAAACACCCACCTGGTACTCTGTGCCTTCCTCGATGGCGGCCATTCAAAAAAGAATATCGGTATCAGCCTGCGGGAGCGTTTTCACTCCATGGTCCGTTACTACGGCCTGATCCCAACCGTACTCAGGCATATACCCATTGTGGTGAGGTTCGGGTGGTACTATTTGATAAACAGAAGGTTTTAAGGCTCAAGGCTCAAGGCTCAAGTTTAAGAGAAGGAGGAAGTAAAAATTTTGAGTCCCGAAGTATATCGCCATACGGTCCCAATCCTAATAACC
>JAPLDV010000611.1 GCA_026391235.1 Bacteroidia bacterium
TATACATCTGGTTAAACCCGATACGGTTTTTCAGCTTTTTACCACCGGAGATTCCATCCGGATGATTTATCCTGAACGCCGGGAGAAGTTTATGGGCCTGATGAATTCATTTGAGGTGGCTTTTGGTAACGGGCTCGCCAAACTTGATTATGATCCCAGGGATGATGAGCTCTACCTGGTTTATAAAGATTCGACATTGAAACAATACAAAAGGATATTCCTTTACAGCAAGGAAAATAAAAGTTACCTGGAAAATAGATATGCGTGGATAGGCCGGTATTTCGGGCCAAGAACGCTGAAGCTGATTGTAAATCAACAAAAAGACTATTACCTTCTTACGATGAGATCGACTCTTTTCACCTTTCATGATACCCTGTATGTTATTAACTTGGCAGATAATCAACTCCATGCTTTCGGGAGGGACCTGAATGAAATCCGGGTTGTTCCGATTACGTTTTATTTTAAACAGACAAATGATATAACAGATTCGTACATACCATTCCGGATTATTACCGACCGGGTCAGGCACAAGGTATATGTCGTTTTCCATATAAACAGTCATTATACCATTACCCCTCTGAATACTGAAACCGGGCAAATCGGACCCGAACTCCTTTTACCCAGATACAGTGCGATGGATAAGCTATCCATTTATGATAATACCATTTACTACATTTATCCTGAAAAAGTTTTTCCCTATTACCAGCGACTTTTCAGTATGATCCTTAAATCCGGACGATAAACCGTATCAAAAGTTCTGAGTGTAACATAAAGCCGGCAAGCCCGTCCTATAATGAAGGGTTTTTGATGTAAATTTTAAATCAAAACTGATCGTTATGTTTGCCAACCTGATCAAAACCGCATTCCGCAACATTTTCAAGAAACTGGGATACAGCCTTCTGAATATTCTCGGACTGACGCTTGGCATCGCGAGTGCCCTGTTCCTGGTGATGTATGTGACCGACGAGCTGAGTTTCGACCGTTATCATGAAAAAGCCGGCAGGATCGTAAGGGTGCAGTCGCACATAAAGGAAACGGACGATGAATTCACCTGGATCGTGGCCCAGATCCCCTTTGGGCCGCAAGTAATTATAGATTATCCTGATGTTGAGCGCTATACGCGCCTTAATCAGCAAGGACCTGCTCTGTACAAGGCAAATGACGGTAAAGAATTTACCGAAGAAAATGTTTATATGGCGGATTCCTCCTTTTTTGACATATTCACCTACCGGATTCTGGAAGGTGATGCCGCCGGTTCCCTTAAGCATCCCAACAGCATGGTTTTAACCCGGACGATGGCTCGCCGTTATTTCGGACGTGAACCCGCTGTTGGTAAAACATTGCTCAGCGGTACTCAATTGTATAACATCACTGCCGTCATGGAGGATGTTCCTAAACATTCGCATGTGATATTTGATGCACTTATTGCCAATAATCTGGATAATGCTCCTGCCGCGAACTGGGGCAGTTTCGGGGTTTTTACCTACCTGTTGCTTCGGGAAGGGACGAATATTCCCGAATTCCAGGAGAAGCTTAAAGGTATGTATGCCAAATACATGGCAGCAGGCTTTGAACAGATTGGAATCAAGGTCAATTATGAGCTGGTACCTATAACCCGGATACACCTTCATTCGCGCAACACGCAGGAACCGGTGCCGACTGGCAATATCCAGTATGTATATATTTTCGGGCTGGTGGCTTTTTTCCTGGTGCTGATCGCTTCGCTCAACTACATCAACCTGGCAACGGCACGGGCCACGCGCCGGGCAAAGGAGGTAAGCCTCCGGAAGGTGGTGGGGTCGGGAAGGGGTTTGCTGGTCGGTCAGTTCCTGACTGAGTCGGTCCTGATCACCCTGTTTTCCCTGCTTCTCGGCGTGGTCCTGTTAGCCCTGCTCCTGCCGGCACTGAACCATCTGTCGGGTAAGCAATTTACCCTGGATATCATGTACAGCCCGGTTTTTCTGATGTGCATGGCGGGAATTGTTCTGGTTACGGGGATCCTGGGAGGTAGTTATCCGGCCTTCTACCTGTCGCGCTTTTCACCGGTAATGGTCATGAAAGGCTCTTCCCAGTCCGGGCGTTCCGGGAGTTTTTTCAGGAAGATCCTGGTGGTGGTGCAGTTTACCATCTCGGTGGCTATGATGGTTTGCACTTTGGTCGTTTTCAGGCAGCTGGCCTACATGCAGAATAAGGATCAGGGCTGGAACATGAATGATGTGGCTACTCTTCTTCTTCCTGATAATGAGCCGGTAAGCCAGATGAGGGTGATGAAAGAGAAGTTGTTGAAGAACCCTTATATCGAAAAAGTTACGCTCTCCAATAACCGGCTGGGAGAAGGGTCCCCAAAAACCATCTTCAATATGGAAACCAGCGAGGGTATGCAGCCGAGGGGAATCAACTTCACTGTGGTGGATCACGATTTCTTTGAAACCCTGGAGATTCCGATGGTTGCCGGACGTGATTTCTCGCTCGATTATATCTCCGACACCCTTAAAGGTGTAATAGTAAACGAAACTCAGGATAAAAGCCTTGCATGCACCCACCAGATAGGTAAAAAGGAGCAGCTAGGTGATCGAACCCTGATCAAGTCCCAGGTAATCGGTGTGATGAAAGATTATCACCAAACCGGGATGTACTCCGAGGTGGAATCGCTGATGCTTATTTACCGGCTGGATAACCCGATCATGTACCTGAAGCTGAACGCCCAAAACCGGGATGCTGCCCTTGCCCACATGAAACAGGTATGGAATGGGATTTTCCCCGATAAGCCTTTCACCTATACTTTTCTGGCCGATAGGTTCCGGGAGCAGTTCGGTGCCGACCGAAACCGGAGCTGGGTATTCTCCGGCTTCACATTTCTCGCCCTGTTTATAGCCTGCCTAGGCCTGCTGGGACTCGCATTTTTCACAGTGGAGAGGCGAACCCGGGAGATCGGGGTGCGAAAGGTGTTCGGTGCTTCCGAAACCAGCATCATAAATCTGATCAGCCGGGATTTCCTGATCCTCGTCGGAATTGCCATCATTATCGCTCTGCCGGTAGCCGGTTACCTCATGGCCGATTGGCTGAATGACTATGTTTACCGCTACCGGATGAACCTGCCAATTTTTCTGTGGCCGGCTCTGATCACACTGGTAATGACCCTGGTGATCATAAGCCTCCAAACATGGCGCGCGGCAAATGCCAACCCGGTGGAGTCGCTGAGGGATGAGTAAAAAGTTAAATCATGTAAGATGAAACCAGGAATATTTCTGTTTGCCGTTTTGATTTGTTTGAATTCCGGTTGTTCGAAAAAAAGTGACGTCATAAACATCCTTCCCCTGCAACCGAACAGTAAAGCCTTTTCAGCAAAAGTTGTTAAATCGATACCCTTGTCCAACCAGAATGAAGTAGCTATTGGGTCAATCGATAAATTGGTGGTCTACAAGGACCGAATTTATGTTTTTGACAATAATCAGGTAAACGGACTTCTGATTTTTTCTGAAACCGGCACATTCTTGAAAAAGATCTCAATGGGGCATGGTCCGGGTGAAATGATTCATCCCAAAATTTTTAATATCATAGATAATCAATTAATTATCTATGATGCACCTGGTCAGCCCTATTTCAGGTACTATACCCCCGATGGAGAATTCCTCTTCACTAAAACGTTACCCTTCGGTTGGGTCGTTTACTCCTTTGAAAATTATAATGATAAATACCTCTTAATACAAGGTAGTACGGATTCATTGATTAAGCAGGATACTTCAAAGGTTCATAAATATCATGTTATCGACAAGAAATTGTCAAAATGTTACCAGAGCTACATTGAAACTACAGATGGGCTGATTAGGCTTTCAGAAAACAAGCCAATTAGTTATTATGATGGAAAATTTCTCCTGTTGGCAAGACCCTATAACTATATTTATCAATTGGATGAAAAAAACATTTCGAAAAAATACTTCATTGATTTTGAATCCTTCAATTATAAGGAGGCTGATGTTTCACAGGGGCGGCAGCATATCCTTTCTTTATTCCAGGAAGGCAGGAGAATCGGACTACTTGATCATATTTTTGAAAACAAGACACTGGTCTGCTTTACCTATGCAAGTTTTGCCAATGGATCTGACGTTCCGGTAATTTTTTCAAAATCAACCCATGAGAGTGCAAATTTCAATGAAGTACTGGCAGATTCCGGATTACCAGAAGTTGAATTGGTTCAAACCACCGGAAATGATCTCATTTGTCTGTTTACTCCGGGCAATTTTGATGAATCCAGTCTGAAGAAATACGCGGCCAGTGGATTTATACCCAACGGAACAACCCCTGATTCCAATCCGGTAGTCACCATTCTTGAGATGTCGGCCAAAAACTGAACAGGCCGGTACAGTTAGGGGATTGTGAGGCGGCTGGTTACCGAGGGGAACAAAAATTGCTGGTTACCAACTAATTAGCATCAATCATGTTCCTTATCAATTCTCATAATGATCGGATTAGACGATTCCGTAACCTTTTCGAACACTTCTTTCTGAAATCCAATTTTTTTAGCAGGATCAAACTTTAGTCCAAAAAGCTTGTTACGTTCACAGATTTCGAGGAGTTTGATAGCGTCGATAGATTTCGTCATTGATCCATCAGGCTGATTCCGTTCAGGCCAGAAAGGCATGCCGCCATCAACATCATTTAACAACCCATCCCAGGTACATTTCTTCATGTCATAATTAATATCACCGGAAATGTTCCTCTTTTTATTGATCAAACCCAAATAGGAAATTTTGTTATTGTATCCGGATAAAAAGATGTAATCGCCCCATTCATGATAGGATGCAACTATGTACACGCCGTCAAGGGAGGGACTATACCTTGCCGTTCTGGTTTTCATCGCATCGCTATGTCGTTGGTCATGTGTAAAAATGTACCTGGGATAAACCCCGGCGGATCGTGAAATCGTAAATACTGTGTCATTCTGAGGGTTCCAATAATAAAGGGAGCCCTGGTTGTGCTGGCAGATGGTATAGGTTCCCACTCCGGAACCGGTATCCTTCATGGAGTGTTTCAATTCCCTTGATATTACCTTGCCACTGCGATCAATAAAATCAATTTCATAACCCCCGTTCTGATAATATCTCGGGTAAGGATAAAACAGGGCGATCACATTTGGATTCACCCATCTGGCAATTGCCGGGGTTACCGATAATCTGAAGGTTTTCACCAGATGCCCTTCATAATCCATAATATCAATGCAATCCCCGTTTTTCAGAATCAGAACAGCTCCTTCACCATTTCCGTCAATCGAGCTGATTTCAATAAACTCACCGGGACCGTTTCCCCGGGTCATGAACTCACCAACGAACCGGCCATCTTTCGAAAACCTTAATAACTTTTTGGACTGGCCATCATATAACAAAATGAGGTTCTGGTCCATAAAGAGCATTTCTATTTTTCCAACGTATGATCCTTTTGTCGTTTCCAGCAAGGTGTAGGAGAAATAAGGGAATACACCGGAGAGGTTCAGTTCGATTTTATGGTCGATGATCCCCGGTACATAGATTTCCTTTGGCGGAATTACCTGCGAGTTAAGCTGCAAAGAAATCCAGGATAGTGTGATGAGCAGTAATCTGATTTTCATTTTTTTCATAATTGGAACCATCATTGGTTGTTTAAAGGTGACCAAATACCTTGGCTCTGAAAAAATTGGGTATACAAGTGTACACACAATATGAATTTAGAATTACAAAATATTGAAAAATATGTCACTTCAAAAGACTTATCTCCCCGACATTCACCAAACCCGATTGGAAGTTATCCAATATCCTACCCACCTACCGATAATGTTGTTTTGTTTTCATTTTCAGGGATGTTAGCAACTCATAAACCGACGTTTTAGGCATGCCGGACCTAATAAATTACGATGTATCGAACTACCGGAACTGGATACATTGACGCTCGGAATTTTCGGTAGTGTGGCTCAATGGGAACGGGAACTGATATCCTCACGGACGAAACGTGGATTGGATGACCTGAAGAAACGGAATGTGAAACTCGGTTCGCCGCAGAACCTCACCAACGCTGCCCGTCAAAAAGGTGTTCAGGCGTTGATCCGCAACCACTTATTCATCGAACACTTCCAAATGAAAAACGGATACCTGAACTATCCGGAGATATCGAAACAACTCAATCAGAATATCTATACGACACGATATGGTTGCCGGTTCAGTCCGGGGATTGTGAGGAGGTTGGTTGAGAATGTTAATGATTAATTATTACAATATTCCGTAATGCTGCAGTTCAGGAAGTTCACCATTTCACAAATTTCAGATGCTTGGTGTACCTTCCTTTAACCAGTGAATCCAGCGAGGAGGGATCGAGCACATACCCCTTCTGAACAGTTTTTACCCGTAGGGACTCCGCTCCCAATCTTCCGGAGAAAATCATCCCCTTCGAATATATGGAGGATGCTTCCAGGCTCCTGATCGGTTATAAGAATCTTGGATTGGTTCTGAAAGATGACATCAAAATAGTTAGTCTCCTCACGATCCTCGTACCGGTTGATGTAATTTAGCCGGATGATCAGGGCATAGCGCTGAAAGCCATATTTATCTATCCATTTGATCCGGGGAGCCTCATAGCCGTAAAGGCTGAAGCAGTAATTGGGACTACCAGTGAAAAATCCATCAGGTTTATCCGGCAATCGGGTATTCTCGAAAGTATAGGAGGTGATGGGATACCCCTCCCTGGAATTGATATCCATACGTACTTAGGCATTTCCATAATAAAGATTATTTGGATTTTGAGCCATAACCTCAAACGATTCTGTTCCCACAAAGGTTTTTGTCAGCCGGATCGAGATAAGGGAGTCCGCCGGATTGAAAAGACCGTAAACCACAGGTAGTTGCTCTCCGTCTGAAATCACACCGTCTTCCTCATCGCAGGAAGATGCCGCCAGAACAATTATGAATCCCCCCAATTGAAAAAGACCAGACCACTCAAGTCTTTTTCGAAGTCCCTTATATTATTCATAATCATAACATTGCCTTGAATCCGGATTCCATATCTTTCGTCCTGCTTAATAATAGGTGTTCCAATAATGTCCGTCCAAACCTTTGGCATAGAACCACGTGCCCCCAAATAAGGCAGCTGATTAGGTTCGATTACAAAATATCCACCGTATTGCATATTAAGACCCGATATTCCGCCCGAACCGTAATAGTCGCGGATGAAGTAATGGGCCACTTTTGATAGAATCAAGGGCCTGGCTGGTTAGACCATCCTGGTCCATTACCTCAAGAATCACGCGGTGATAGCCGCTGCCCGTAAATGCCCAGTTGATTCTCTTCTCAAGTGAATAATCGGAATCCCACCTGCCATCTGCATCAAAATCCCACCGGGCCTGCAGAGCAAACATATCTCCATCCGGATCGGTCGAAGGAGAGGCATCGAAGGTGATGATCCGACCGTTGTATCCAACATGGGTGTTGATGGAAAACATTGCTGAAAATGTCATTTCCGATGTTCCATCAAAAAGGCTTCTACCTGGTTCTTTAGTTTTAAAGCTTCCTGGAAATACATTTCTGCTTCTTCAAGAGTTGGTTTACCAAAAGGCATTAACCCGAAGTCGCCAGGATATCTTGAATCAAGGTATAACCGGTCTAATTCTGAAATTATCAACTCGTTAACCGAGAAGGATATGATATTTTCAATTCTCAAAAAGAGGGTTTGGATACTGTGTGTTTTAATAAAAGCGATGTCAAATTCTTCAATAACAGCTTTCATCGATTTTTCGATAGCCTGTTGCGAATGAAAGGCTACAATGCTTGTTAGAATTGGATTATCAATGAGGCTTTCTATCGCAATAAGATCGTCCCCTGCCGCTTTAAGCCATTCCTTTGTCAACTGCTTCATACAAAACTTTCCCTTTCTGGTTAATCTCCCTGGTAAAAAGGTTTCCTGATTCCTGTATCTTTTGATACATCAACTTTGTATAAACCAACATGTCTATCGGAATAACTTTTCTGAATTTTCTAATCAGGAGATTGTATTTGTGGTGCAGGTCCATTTTCTCGCGATTAGAAGCGGGCATGTAATTATCACTCGTAACAACTATGATATCCAGATCACTATCCTCAGTTGGTTCACCATAGGCATAAGAGCCAAAAAGAATAATCTTTTCAACCCCCTGGTCTTTTAAGGTATCCGTGATACCGTTAAGGATTTGGTCAATCTTTGTCACAACCACTTTTTTCAAATATAAGAAAAACATGACAATCATCGATCAACATAAACTATAGGATGGCCAGTTTCACCTGTTTGGAGGCAAAAACCGAGAAAAATGGGTTTACGCTGGCGCCATCCTGGCATAAACGAAAAAACACTTACCCTGGAAATGCGTAGAGACGCATATATGCGTCTCTACAATGTTTGCGCTCCATCTAGGACTTGAACCTAGGACCCTCTGATTAACAGTCAGATGCTCTAACCAACTGAGCTAATGAAGCGTTTTGAGGATGCAAATTTAAATCTTTTTTTTGAAAAACCAACTTGCTCAATTTCCGAGACTCAATCTTTCCAT
>JAPLDV010000740.1 GCA_026391235.1 Bacteroidia bacterium
TGAAATGCGCCTCGAACCGGTGCTCCTGAGAAAAGAGGACAATGTGGAAGCGATGCTGGAATTTTATATGGGAAAAAACACCCCCGAACGTCAGGATTTTATCATCGGAAACCTTCGGATCGAAGAAGACGAGGTTTATGAATAGGCAATGAAAAAATGAACGAGGAGCAAATTAACGATACTGAACTAAACGGGCAACCCGATCCGCAGGAAAACGGGAACGGACGCAAGCACGACATTACCCACCTGCCGGGAATGTACGAGAACTGGTTTCTGGAATATGCATCCTACGTAATTTTAGAAAGAGCGGTTCCCTATCTGTACGATGGCCTCAAACCTGTGCAAAGGCGTATTCTTTATTCAATGCGCCGCCTGGAAGACGGCCGGTATAACAAGGTGGCCAATATTATCGGCCATACCATGCAATTCCATCCCCACGGCGATGTATCCATTGGCGATGCACTCGTACAGCTGGGCCAGAGAGACCTCCTCATCGATTGCCAGGGAAACTGGGGAAACATACTCACGGGTGATAATGCAGCAGCTTCCAGATATATTGAGGCCCGCCTGTCCAAATTCGCTCTCGAAGTAGTCTTTAACCCGAAAACCACCCAGTGGAAATCCTCATACGATGGCCGGAACAAAGAACCAATCTATCTCCCGGTAAAGTTCCCTCTGCTGCCCGCAATGGGTGTTGAAGGAATTGCCGTCGGACTCGCATCAAAAGTTCTGCCGCATAACTTTAACGAACTGATCGATGCATCTATAGCTTGCCTCAATAATGAGCCATTTGTTTTGCTGCCGGATTTCCCTACCGGCGGGATGGCCGACTGTTCAAAATATAATGACGGCCAACGCGGAGGAAAGGTGCGAATCCGTGCCAAAATCAATAAGTTCGATAAAAAAACCCTGGTCATTACGGAGATCCCTTTTGGAAAAACAACCGGCACCCTGATCGACTCCATTCTCCTCGCAAACGATAAAGGGAAAATCAAGATCCGGAAAATCGACGATAATACTGCCGGGGTGGTTGAAATCATGATTCACCTCACACCCGGAGTCTCACCCGATAAAACCATCGATGCGCTTTATGCCTTCACGGATTGCGAAGTACCAATCTCTCCCAACACCTGCGTGATCAATAACGGAAGACCTGTGTTCCTGGGAGTATCCGAAATCCTTCGGATCTCAACAGAAAATACGGTTGAGCTGCTCCGCCAGGAACTGCTGATCCGCAAAGAGGAACTCGAATCCGAATGGCACGCCTGTTCGCTCGAAAAGATCTTTATCGAAAACCGCATCTATATCACCATCGAAAACTGCGAAACCTGGGAAGATGTCCTGAAAACTATCGATAAAGGTCTCGATCCTTTTAAAAGCATACTCATCCGGCCAGTGACCGATGAGGATCTGGTTATGCTTACTGAACTAAAAATCAAGAGGATATCAAAATATGATGCAAAACGTGCTCACGAACAAATCTCTGCCATCGAAAAAGAATTGACCACGGTTAAACATCACCTGGAAAACCTGATTGTTTATGCCATACACTATTTCGAAAACCTGAAGAAAAAATATGGCGCCGATTATCCCCGGAAAACCGAAATCCGGAGTTTTGATACCATTGAAGCTTCAAAAGTGGTGGTTGCAAATGAAAAATTATACGCAAACTTCGAAGAAGGATTCATTGGAACATCGCTGAAAAAAGACACCTATCTGTTTGATTGTTCGGATATTGACGATATCATCATTTTTCGTAAGGACGGCAGCTTTTTGGTAACCAAAGTCTCGACCAAGGCATTTGTCGGGAAAAATATCTTGCATATCGCCCTGTTCAATAAGAACAATGAACGCACCATCTTCAATGTCGTTTACCGGGATGGGAAAGGCGGGTTTAGTTATGCGAAAAGGTTTGCCGTTAAAGGCATTACCCGCGATAAAGAGTACGATGTCACCCAGGGTAAAGAAGGATCTAAGATCCAGTACTTTACGGAAAATCCCAACGGGGAATCCGAAGTGATCCGGGTGGCACTCAAACCGAAACCCAAGTTGAAGAAACCGGTTTTTGATTTCGATTTTGGCACCCTGGCGATCAAAAACCGCAATGCGATGGGGAATATTGTTTCAAAACATACCCTGATCAAAATATCTCTCAAAGAAAAAGGAACTTCAACACTTGGTGGTCTGAAGATATGGTTCGATAACAGCGTGAACCGGCTCAATACAGAATCGCGCGGACAATACCTGGGTGAATTCGAAGGAGAGGACCAGATCCTGGTTGTCCTGGCGGACGGACAGTTCCGGCTAAGTAATTACGACATTACCAACCATTTCGAAGAGAATATCGCACGGATTGAGAAATTCAATCCTTATACCGTTTTCTCGGTGGTTCTGCTAGATGCTGAACAGAAATTCCATTATCTGAAACGTTTTCAGATCGAATCCGATTCTCCGGAAAACAAACTGCACCGGGTGATAGGCGATCATCCCGATTCCCGGATGTTAAGTTTAAGTGACCAGCTTCTTCCACGATACGAAATCCATTTCGGAGGAAAACACAGCATGCGCCCCCCCGAAATCATAAATGCTACGGAATTTATCGGTTTGAAAAGCTTTAAAGCAAAAGGTAAGCGCCTCACAACCTTTGAAGTCGACGCTATAACCGAAATTGATCCGATCGAAGCAAACAGCGAAGCACTCTTAAAATACTATGGTGAGGAGTACTCAGAGCTGCTCGGGATATCAGAGGATCGTGAGGACGTTACGGACGTTACGGACGTTGAGGACATTGAGGAAGTTAAGGAAGTTAAGGAAGTTAAGGAAGTTAAGGAAGTTAAGGACCTTGAGGACGTTAAGGACGTTAAGGACGTTGAGGACGTTAAGGAAGTTAAGGAAGTTAAGGAAGGCGAGGAGGCTGCCCGGGTTGTGGAGTTTGTGGTTCTGAATGAGGTTGAGGAGGTTAAGGAGGTTAAGAAATCCAAGAAAGCCAAAAACGTTAAGAATCCTTACAATCACAACAATCACAACAATCACAACGAACCTCCTGCTCCTCCAGCT
>JAPLDV010000046.1 GCA_026391235.1 Bacteroidia bacterium
AGGAAGCTGGTTGTCCGACAGCCTGAACCCTGCTGGCCGAATCATTGCTCATGCCACCGCCGGCCGGAAACTCTTCCGCCTGGTTTGGATCGAAGGGGTTTATTATTTTGGCAACATCCGTAACTTTACAGAGAGTAACGCCTACGTCGTTTATAATAATTACGATATGATCCGGAAACGCATGGGAATCAACTTGTTGGCTTACCGGGTTTTGCCACATCTCGATCTGTCGCTGCGATATCAATATTCCCTTCGGTCAGCAACCTGGCAGATCTATCAGAATTCTGAATATCTTGAGGACTTTAACAAAGATTATCCTGTTCACAGTATTATTGGAGGATTAACATGGCGATTCTAATGAAAAAAATAATAATCATTTTCATCGTGGCCGGCATTTTTTACCCGGCTGGTGCACAGAATTTTGATAAACTGCGGGCGGCATTCCGTACCAGCTATACCCAGGAAAATTCGGGCGATTATAAGGCCGCCGTCAATACCCTTAAATCAGTTTACGATGATTCCTCGTATGAAATGAACCTTCGTCTCGGCTGGGTGAGTTTCAAATCGGGCGATTTCAAGGAATCCGAAGCTTATTACCGGAAAGCCATCACCCTGAGGCCATACGGGATCGAGGCCCGGTTCGGATTGGTCTTTCCGCTCTCCTCCATGGGGAACTGGACCCTCGTGAATTCAATTTATGAAGAGATACTGGCGATTGATGCCAATAATGCTCTTGCTAATTACCGGTATGGACTGCTCGCTTACGGCAAAGAGGATTATGCAAAGGCTGATAAACTGTTTTCAAAGGTGTTCAATCTCTACCCGTTTGATTATGATTCCCTGATCATGCTGGCCTGGACCCGGTTCAAGCTCGGCAAATCGCTCGAGGCCAGGGCACTTTTCCAAAAGACCCTGTTATACAGCCCTGATGATTCTTCAGCTCTCGAAGGGTTGTCATTAATCCGATAAAGTATATACAATGAAGTCAATCAGAATGTTGCCATGGAGTAGGTACTTTATAACCTTGATAATCTTTTTAGTCTTTCCTGTCGAATCACATGCCCAGATTGTTTTTGAACAGTCATACCCCTATTCCGGAACTATCACCCAACTCGAAAAGGAGGGACCAAAGTTCTATCTGATGGATGTAACAGCTAAAGAGTGCCGCATTTACAATTTAGATTATTCAATGTTTAGAATTATTAAGCTGGATGTTCCTTCTAACAGGTATCTTTATGATATTCAGTTTGTAACACAGCATTTATTTGATGGTGATGATGGTGTTGAGCTTCTCTATGTTTTCTATCAGTATGTTCAAACGGCAACCAGCTATTATTACATCTATACCACCCGCATTGCTGATGAAAACGGTTCGATTCTCCTGGATATAACCGGATGCAGCTGGACCGACATCAAGAATACAGGCGGATCTGGATCACTGATGATGACTTATATAACAGATTATTCCGTTTTCCCCTATCCGGTGGAAACCCGAATTTACCGGCTGCCCGGACAAATCATGGGTGTTGAAGGAGGTCCGGTGCCGGATATTTCCGATAACCTGGTTTTTCCCAATCCCACTTCAGGATCGATCCGGATGAATTCCAACGGATTAAGCACATCTGATAAGGCCGAGTGGGTAATTCTCGATTCGGCAGGCAAACTCATTGCCCGGGTACCCGTTTATGACCCTGGCAATCCGGTCGACCTGAAATCGCTGGGCCTGGTAGCTGGGATATATATCGTACGGATGGAATCTAAAAACTATCAGACTAAATTTCAGCAAGTTGTCCTCAATTACTGATCAGATCGAATCAACGACCTTTGAAGCCGGACGGGTGGTGAAGGTTCATGGTGTTAATGGTGAACTGGTTATCCGGATGAACCGGCCCGTTGGTGATGTGCTGGATTTTCCGGAATGGCTGTTTATCCGGATCGATGGTGGATTGGTACCATTTAGAGTTACAGAAGAGTCAGTATTTCAGAAAGATACCAATCATTTGGTGGTTGGACTCGATCAGGTAAATGAGCCAAAAAAAGCAACCACCCTGGTCGGGCTCACATGCAACCTCGAAGGTACTTGGTCCGACTGGTTTGAAGCCACCTGTGAAGAAACTGACTCACTGACTGGTTTTGAAGTGCTTGATGAAATATCAGGGAAAAACGGCAAAGTGATTGGATTCGAAGATATTCCCGGCAATCCCCTGCTCGAAATCGAAATCGATGGAAAAAGATCGCTCCTGCCGCTGCAACCTGAATTTGTGATTTCAACGGATCTCCTTAAAAGAAAGCTGATTTTGAGGATACCCGAAGGTTTGCTTGATTTGTAACTATGTTAAAAGGACGCAATTATTCGTCCCTACAGTCTCACAGTCTTCCGTCTTCCGTCTTCTGTCTTCTGTCTTCTGTCTTCTGTCTTCTGTCTTCTGTCTTCTGTCTTCTGTCTTCCTCAAGGTCTTATCATCTCCATCTCCCCTTTGTTCCCAAGCCTGACAACCGTGGATGGCGTGCCGGGCTGAAAGTCGTCCTGTCGCCATCTGACTACATAATCCACTGATTCAATAAATTTCTTCGGGATATCTATGAATAGCTGAGGCGGCATTTCATTGCTGCGGTTAGCTGATGAAGATACAATAGGCTTTCCGAAACGGCAGATAAGCTCCAGGCAGAACTGATCTTTTGGCAACCGGATTCCAATCGAATCATCCTGCGCCGGCAGGTTAGCTGCAAGGTTCCTGGCATGAGGGAAAATCAGTGTAAGCGGATCCAAAGCTTCTTTCATTACTTCCCACGTCAGGTCGGGAGTGTTCTCAGTATACTCTTCGGCCATTTCAATATCAGCTACCAATATCAGCATGCTTTTCCCGATTGGCCGCTCCTTGATGCGGTAAACTCTTTCCACGGCATCCCGGTTGGTAGCATCGCAGCCTATTCCCCAAATAGTATCAGTAGGATATAGAATAACACCACCTTGGCGCAAAACCTCCACCGCTTGAAATAAATCTTCAGAATCCCAAACTGTATTATCGTTGACTTCCATATAGTTTACGAAGGTAATAATATTTTTTCCAAACGTAAAGTGCTGAATATCTAGCAACTTGCCATCCAGCCTTCCCGTCGAGAATCCCAAGATTTATGCAATATTCTCTGAACCAGTGCCATACGCAGTGAACCAAAGCAGAACCTATCCCTCGTCTGATACCCTGATCGAAATAAAACTTTGCAGATATCCGGGAAAATTGTTCCATTTTCGCTAAATGTTCTTCTTTCGAACGCACGGTCCAGTGCAATATATCACCTTTCATCCGCCTGCTCGTGCCTCCGGGAGCCATCTGCATATATTCATGAAGATCCAAGCCCACACAAGCAGCCTTCCTTCGGTCGAACAAACGAAGTTTCCGATCCGGATACCAAGTGGTAAAACGCATCCAATGACCACAATAGTTGTTTCTGCGATTAAAAATGTACCCGTCATGGCTCCATTCCTTTTTCACTCTTGAAACTTCAGACCTGGCTTCATTTGAAAGCGCCTCATCTGCATCCAGCGATAAAATGTAATCATGGGTAGCCATCTGCACTGCCCGGTTCTTCTGCGAACCGTAACCATCAAACACATGCTGTTCAAACCGCGCACCGTAATTACGGCATATCGCTTCCGTTTCATCCGTACTGAAGGAATCCAGCACCAGCACCTCATCGGCAATGCCTGTTACTGACCCGAGGCACCTTCCGATGTCCTTCTCCTCATTAAAGGAAATAATTACGGCAGAAATTTTATTCATAATGTGCATTGTTGTTTTATCGTCTTAACGTGGTCTTTACGCCGTATTTACGTAATGTTATAATCCCTCAATGCATCATTTAACGCCGTCTTTAAATCGGTCGATGCCTTGCGCTGACCGATGATCAATGCACAAGGCACGTGATATTCGCCTGCAGGAAATTTCTTCGGATAGGTTCCCGGGATCACCACTGATCTTGGTGGCACGTATCCGCGGTATTCCAATACCTCCACCCCAGAAACATCCAGGATCCGGGTTGATCCGGTGATCACGACATTAGCCCCCAGAACCGCTTCGCGACCAATTCTCGCTCCTTCCACAATTATACATCTTGAACCGATAAAGGCATGATCTTCAATGATTACCGGGGCAGCCTGAACAGGTTCCAGCACTCCGCCGATCCCAACACCACCGCTCAGATGAACGTTCCTGCCGATTTGAGCACACGATCCAACCGTTGCCCAGGTATCAACCATCGTCCCTTCATCCACATAGGCCCCGATATTCACATAGGAGGGCATCAGGATGACCCCGGGTGCAAGGTAGGCTCCGTAACGGGCAACCGCATGCGGTACCACACGGACTTCCTGACCTGCATAATCAGTTTTCAGCGGAATTTTATCGTGAAACTCCAACGTGCCTGCAGTAATGGTCTCCATTTTCCGGATCGGGAAATAAAGGATCACTGCCTTCTTGACCCACTCATTAACCACCCATTCATCCCCAGCAGGTTCCGCCACACGCAACCGCCCTTTGTCGAGTTCCTCGATCACCATCCCGATGGCCTCCCTGTAAACCGGCAGGCTCAATAAGGTGCGATCTTCCCAAACCTGTTGAATAAGTGTTTTTTTCGATTCCATCCTGAGTTTCTTTGGGGTTCAAATATAGCGGATTACGATTGTTTTTTTTTAATTTGCGCCACATTCCCGGATAAACCCATAAAACCTATGCAGTTATGAACCTCCCGAAATCGAAATTATTTCATTCATTAATCCTGCTGTTTACAGCAATACCTATGATCATGTCTGCACAAACCGATCTTAAATACCAGATTCCACCCAAAGACCTTGTGGCAGTGGTGGATGCTCCGGCAACACCCGGCATGCAAGCCGATCCTTCCGGCCGGTTCGCCCTGTTTTTAACACGATCCGAAAATCCGACAATCGAAGATTTTGCAGATGAAATGCTACGGTTGGCAGGTCTCCGGATCGATCCGTCCATCAATGCAGCCAGTCGGCCATCCTATTCGGTAGATATCGAATTGATGGTTCTAACGACACTTGAAAAGAAGCATTTTACCGGGATGCCCGAGCCGGTGAAAATCATGCAGGTATCCTGGGCACCGGATAGCCGCGGATTTTCTTTTTTTCAGCTCACCCCCAAAGGGCTCTGTCTGTGGTATGCCGATGCTGTAACCCTCATCGCCAGGAAACTAAGCGACCAGCCGGTAAACAGCCTCATGGGGCAGGCAATCAGCTGGCTGCCAAATTCGTCAGGGCTTATTTGTAAGATGATTCCGGCGGAAAGGGGCCCGCGTCCAGCGATCTCACAGGTTCCGGCCGGTCCGGTGATCCAGGAAACATCGGGCAACAAGGCTGCCGTACGCACCAACCAGGATATGCTCACCGGGCCGCAGGATGAAATTCTGTTTGATTATTTCGGCCAGTCAGAGGTGATCTTAATTAATCTCGATGGAACTTCCCGCACGATACTGCCGAACGACATGTATACCCGCATCGATATGTCTCCGGGCGGAGAGTATTTCCTTACTGAACGGATATCGAAACCTTATTCCTACCTGGTTGGCTATTCTGATTTCCCATCGATCGTCGAGGTTGTCGATCTGAACGGGAAGATCGTTCGCGAACTGTTCAGGATCCCGCTTATGGAAAATGTGCCCACGGGCTATGATGCTACTGCTCCGGGCCCAAGAAATATCAACTGGCGAGCCGATATCCCGGCTACAGTTTATTGGGCGGAGGCTCTTGATGGCGGCGATCCGAAAAAGGATGTCCCTTACCGTGATCAGGTGTACCGGATTGATGCCCCTTTTACCGGATCACCGGTCGCACAGCTTAAAACCAAACTGCGCTTTAAAGGAATTACCTGGGCCCGGGCCGAACTGTCCGTCATCCGCCAGGCTTCGTCAAAAACAAAGCAGGAAATAATATCCTTTTTCGATCACGCCAATCCGGCTGCAGAGCCCCGAGTGATTTGGGATCGCTCTTCCGAGGATAAATACGGTGATCCGGGAGATTTTGTTATGACCAGCAACCGCGGACGGTCAACAATCCTGATTGCCGATAAGGGGAATACGATGTTTCTGACGGGTTCCGGAGCCTCACCCGAAGGCGACCGGCCATTTCTGGATAAATTTGATATTAAAACATTTCAGGTCAAGCGATTATGGCAATCAAATACCCCATATTTTGAATCTGTTTCAAAAATTCTGGACCCAGATAAACTGGTGATTCTAACCAGCCGTCAATCGGTTACCGAACCCTCAAATTTCTTTATCCGCAACCTGAAATCCAAAAAAGGAACCCAACCGGTGCAGGTTACACAATTCACCAATCCCTATCCGTTCATGGAGGGTGTTAAAAAAGAGCGGATTACCTATAACCGGGCCGATGGGGTGCAGCTCACGGCTACGCTTTATACCCCGGCCGGCTGGAAAAAGGAAGACGGACCGCTGCCAACCCTGTTGTGGGCCTATCCGGTGGAGTTTAAATCGAAATCAGCCGCCGGACAGGTTAGCGGATCACCTTATACCTTCACCCGCCTGAGTGCAAGTTCAGCCGTTCCCTTTGTAACCCAGGGTTATGCAATCCTCGATAATGCTGCTTTCCCGATTATTGGCGAAGGCGATGCCGAACCCAATGATACTTTTATAGAACAATTGGTTGCCAATGCCAAAGCCGCTATCGACAAAGGAGCAGAAATGGGTGTTGTCGATCCTAAGCGGGTTGCTGCCGGGGGCCATTCCTACGGTGCTTTCATGACTGCCAACCTTTTGGCCCATTGCGATCTGTTTGCTGCCGGAATTGCCCGTAGCGGAGCCTATATGCGCTCCCTCACACCGTTCGGATTTCAGTCGGAGCCCCGAACTTACTGGGAAGCCACCGATCTGTACAATAAAATGTCGCCGTTTAATTATGCGGATAAAATTAAAACCCCGCTCTTGATGATCCACGGCATCGCCGATAACAACCAGGGCACCTTTCCGATCCAGAGTGAACGCATGTATGCTGCGCTCAAAGGACTCGGTGCCACTGCCCGCCTCGTACTCCTGCCGCTCGAAAGCCATGGCTATGCTGCCCGCGAAAGCCTCCTGCACATGCTCTGGGAAATGAATACCTGGATGGATAAATACGTGAAGAATATAAAATAATGTGCCAATTTTTCAATGTGCCAATGTGCCAATTGTCCCCCCGCTGCACTGCGTCTCCTTGTCATCCCGGCGGAGGCCGGGACCCCGTCACGCTGCACGTATCCTGACAGGCGGGGACCTTTTAACACTGCACTGAGTTCTATTTGATAACTTTTTCAACTCTATAACAATGCCAACCAACCTCCTCCCCGTACTCTCCGATATCCTCAATGCCCACGCCCGAATCCGCCCGTTCATTCATTGGACCCCTGTTTTAACCTCCCGGAGTATCAACGAGATTCTCGGTGCGGAATTCTTCTTCAAGTGCGAGAACTTCCAGAAAGTCGGAGCTTTTAAGTTCCGCGGAGCTACAAATGCCGTGTTATCGCTGACTCCGGAAGAACTTTCAATGGGGGTGGGGACACATTCTTCAGGGAACCATGCTGCCGCGCTGGCTCTGGCAGCCCGCAACTCGGGTGTACCGGCCTATATCGTGATGCCCCGCACAGCTCCTGATATTAAAAAGATCGCCGTGGCCGGATACGGTGGCATAATTGCCTATTGCGAGCCGACTCTTGAAGCGAGGGAAACTACAATGGCTAAGGTTCAGCAGCAGACCGGCTGCACTTTTATCCATCCTTTTAACCGGTTTGAAATCATTGCGGGGCAGGGAACTGCTGCTCTGGAACTTCTCGGGGATCAGCCTGAATTGGATATCATAATGGCTCCCGTTGGCGGCGGCGGTCTTTTGAGCGGAACCGCCATTGCTGCAAAATCCATCATACCGGATATCACCGTGTGGGCTGCTGAACCTGCCAATGCCGATGATGCCTTCCGATCTTTGCAAATGGGATCCATTCAGTCGGCGGTTCCACCCAATACTATCGCCGATGGCCTTCTCACTTCATTAGGACCGCTTACTTTTGAAGTGATCCGTAACCGCGTGGATCGCATCCTTCTCTGCCCCGAACCCAACATTATAGAAGCCATGAGGCTTATCTGGGAACGCATGAAAATCATCATCGAACCCAGCTCAGCCGTCCCGCTCGGCGCTCTTATAGCCAATCCCGATAGTGGATGGAAAGGAAAAAGAATCGGCATCATTTTAAGCGGAGGCAACTGCCGGGTGAAACTGGCGTAATAATGTAACGGTTGTCGGTTGTCAGTTGTCGGTTGTCAGTTGTGATGGAGGTTGTTGTGATTGTTGTGTGGGTTGCAGGTTACAAGGGCCTGTTGCTTAATGCCAGCAAGACGCAATTATGCGTCTCTACTGCCCACTGCCAACTGCCTACTGCCTACTGCCCACTGCCCACTGCCTACTGCCTACTGCCTACTGCCTACTGCCTACTGCCTACTGCTATATTACAGCTCACCGGCCGGTGATCCGAATATTTCACCTTCCCTATCTGATAGCCGCTGGAAACCATCTCTTTGGAGTGGAGTATATAATCAATCCGCAGAGGAGCCTTGACATTAGGGAATGTAATCCCCAGCCATTGGCCTCCCGACCGGAAACTGTCGTACAGGTTACTCCCGATTTTATGTGCGGTGTAGCTCACGGGAGTGTCGTTGAAATCGCCGCAAACAATCACCTTATACGGAGAATTATCAATGTTCTTCCTCACAATATCGGCCTGGCTTGCACGCTTAATATAAGCCCCTTTCATCCGGTTGATGATCTCAGTGATTTTATCGTGTGGAATCCTGGTCTTATTGTTCGTCGTGTCGATCCACTGAAATTCATCGCGGTCGAAATGGATGGATTCCAAATGATTATTATAAACTCGGATTGTATCGATACCAATCAGAATATCAGCGTACAACATCATGTTTTTGGTATCTTCAAAATGTTCGTGACTGTACCGGATGATCGGGTACCGGCTAAAAATAGCCAACCCGTGTTTGCGGTTTTGAGAGGTAAAATTGAATTCTATTGCTGAGTGAGGCAGAAAAGCGAGCTTGTTTTTGATGAATTCAATTGAGAATTTTCCCGGGTCCTGGAGTGCAAATTCCTGGAAACACAGAATATCAGGTTTCAGTTCAGTTACATAGGAAAATACTCCTTCACTTTGATCCTTGAGGCCCGACCAGTAATGAGCAATATCAAACAACCTGACATTGTAGGTCATCACACAGATCGCGTTTTTATCTTCGGGAGCAGTACCGGCGGGACGGGGTATCTGGAAAGTATGAGAAATTGAGTTCCATCCCAAAATGATCAGGACGATAGGCAAAACAACTGCCTTGCTGCGAAAAATCAGGAACAGAATTACAAAAGCAAACTGAACGGCAATCAATGCAGGGAACACGAGTCCGAAAAAGGCTAATGGCCAAACACTGGCCGGACTGATCCATTGGCTAAGGTAGCATGCCGCCAGAGGAAGCATGGTGAACAGGTAAATGAGAAAAAATATCCGCCGCAGTGCTTTGCGCATACTTCTATTTTTTACTGGATTTAAACAGAATTTCCTTCTCTTCCTTCGATAACCCCTCGTAGCCGTTCCGGGCAATCTTGTCCAGAATCTGGTCGATCGTACGCTGTTCAGCTGCCCGGCGTGCATTGTATTCCATGTCCGTTTCGGGCCGGCCTTCCGGTTTTTTATATTTGACCTTCATATTTGGCCGGCGCTTGAATAAGCTGAATAAGGTGTCCATGAACCGGTTAAATCCTTTTGACATGTCTTTTCCCCTGTGCAATTGAGTGGCGTAAAGAAAGCCAAACAGTGCGCCTCCAAGGTGCGCCAGATGGCCACCGGCATTTCCCGACCGCATACTCAGCACATCAATCAGAACTGTTACCAGAGCAATATATTTCAATTTCACAGGTCCAAAAAACATCAGGTACAGAGTGTAATCAGGCACATAAAATGCAATGGCCATCACGATGGCTAAAACCGCAGCAGAAGCACCCAATGCAACAGATTGCCCCACTGATGCCTGAAAGGCTGGAAACAAATTAAAAGCCAGAACATATACCAACCCCCCGGTCAGACCGCCGATCAGGTAAACAGAAATCAGTTTTTTTGGATTCAGATATTCAAGAAAGATCTTTCCAAACCAGTACAACCAGAGCATGTTGAACAGGATATGGAAAAAATCGTAATGGAGAAACATGTAACTGATTATGGTCCATGGCTTTC
The DNA here is from genome assembly GCA_026391235.1 of Bacteroidia bacterium. The sequence continues at coordinate 10,293 of JAPLDV010000046.1, forward strand.
TTAGAATCATCTGAGGGTTTGCAGGAAGAGCCAGGTAACTCAAAACCAGTTGCTCAAGGTTCTCCTGTTTGAAAAGGAAAAACAGAACACCCAGGATCTTAAGGAATAGGTAGACTCCAACATTGATCATAATCAGCTGCGTGAGCGTGCTACGCTTGCTGAAAGTCCGTTTAAATTCATCGAAAGCATTCATAATCAATAAAATTGCTGTCGTTTGTTCCGGTTCCAGAACTTTATCAGGAGAAAACCAAAAATCATTCCACCAAGATGGGCAAAATGGGCAACATTGTCTCCTGGCTGGTTCCAGATGGCTGATACGAATTCAATAATCCCGTATCCCAGCACAAACCATTTGGCTTTGATGGGTATCGGCGGAAAGAGGAGCATAAGTTGAGTATTGGGGAACAGCATCCCGAAAGCAAGCAGTACGCCGAAAACGGCTCCGGAGGCACCAACAGTCGGGATGTTCATCCGCAGGTGCATCAGTTGCCGGATATATTCGGGCGCCTGCCCCAGGTAAATCGGATTGTTCGGATCGGAGGCCCAGTTGGAAACAAACTCAGATACCTGCCCCTGATATTCGGGAAACCGGTGCTTCAGAAATTCTGCAAAAGCATCAGGAGAAAGGGTATTGATAACTGCCTGGGCTTCGTTGGCCATCGATCCGATCGCCAGAGCGTTTACCAGCAAATGAAGCGCTGCCGCACCTAAACCAGTCACGAAATAGTATATCAGGAAACGCTTGCTTCCCCATACTGATTCAAGCACCCGGCCAAACATCCAGAGTGCGAACATGTTAAAGAACAAATGAGTAAACCCGCCATGCATAAACATGTGCGTGATAAGCTGATACGGCCGGAAGAGTTCCGAACCCGGATAATATAAACCCAGATACCTAACCAGATCGACCCTACTACCCAATAAATAGGTGGCAAGAAAAAATATCACATTAATTATCAGCAGATTCAACACCACAGGTGGCATCGATCCTCCCCGGCCTCCAAATCGTTCAAACATAATTTCCTCCTACTTCTATATTAAGCTCAAATGTCCCTTGTCATCCCCGCGAAAGCGGGGACCTCTCCCCCCTGCACTGCGCCCTTTTCTGTCATCCCCGCGAAAGCGGGGACCTCTACCCGCTGCACTGAGTGTCCTTGTGATCCCTGCGAAAAGCCTGCCCTCGCGAATGCGAAGGCCGGGACCTCTCCCCCCCTGCTCTGGGCCCCTTTTTGTCATCCCCGCGAAAGCGGGGACCTATGCAAGCCTCCTTTCAATCTCCTCCATCGGTAAAATAGTCAGTACCGGTTTGCCTCCCGGGGTGAATTGTGGTTCGCTGCAGGCAAACAACCTGTCGATCAGTACTGTTACTTCTTCGTCGTGCAGCGGGCGGATAAACGAAAGGGATGATACCCGCGCTGCCGTTTTTGCTACCTGCTCACTGAACTGACCGGCCAGATCCGGTGTTTCATTCTTAAGTTGTTCCAATAGTCCTTCAATCAAAGCTTTGGGGTCACTGGCATCAACAGAGGCGGGTACCGAACTCATAATAACACTTTGTCCGCCGAAAGGCTGTATGTCGAAACCGATAGCTGTCAATTCGTCACTCAAATCCAAAAGTAAATTCAGGTCGACGGGGTTAAGCTCAAAGGTAAAGGGGAACAGAACCTTCTGCCTCACACCGCCAGGCTCAGTCATGTTCCGTATAAAATCCTCAAAAAGAATTCTTTCATAAGCCCTGACCTGATTAACCACCATCAGCCCCGATTTAACAGGAATCATGATATATTTATTTTTGAGCTGCAGGCTGGCGCGGGTATCCTGTCGTAATCCTGCAAGCTCGGCCTGCTCCTTCTCCTGCTCCTGAATTGGGGTATATAACCGCTCCCACCCGGTCACCTGGGCCTCGCGTGATTGGAGTCCTGTACGCGGATCAAAGTTCCGGGGTTGATCATCGCTGTCGAATGGATTAAAATCATGGTTAACATGGATAGTTGGCGGGTTAACCACTTGTCCCGGCCGGAAATAGGGAATTTCCATTGCCCCTTCCCGGTCAAAATCCAGTGTGGGTGTCAGGTTGAATTTGCCCAGTGCCTCCCTTACCGAAGCTTGAATAATTTTGTTGGATGAACGTTAACGTCGATACGAGACGGATCGATCTCGATATAGATAAAATAGGCCGGAACCGAATCGCCCGGTATAAGTTCTTCATAACATTGAGTTACAGCTTTATGGAAATACGGATGCTTCATGAACCTGCCGTTTACAAAAAAGAATTGTTCTCCGTATGTTTTCCGGGCAAACTCAGGTTTTCCAATATAACCGCTTATCCCCATCATGGTGGTTTCGGTTTTCAGATTGACAAGCTGCTGAGCCATTGTTTTACCGAACAGATGTTGGATCCGCTCAGGAAGTCTGGCAGCAGCAAGATTATATACGTCCGAATCGTTATGATGAAGTAGAAAGGTTATTTCGTGGTGGGCAAGCGCAATTCGCTGAAATTCAATTATAATTTGTTTTAGCTCGGTTGAATTGGCCTTGAGGAATTTCCGGCGGGCCGGAACATTATAATATAGGTTCTTTACTGAGATGCTGGTGCCCCCCGGACACGCTGCGGGTTCCTGCAACTCAAATTCTGATCCATTGATCTTGACCCGGGTGCCTGCTTCCGAACTGCCGGTTTTTGTCTTGAGTTCGATCTGGGCAATAGCCGCAATGGCAGCCAAAGCCTCACCGCGGAATCCCATGGTCCGGATGGTATAAAGGTCATCCGCCTGGCGGATTTTGGACGTGGCATGCCGTTCAAAGCAGAGTCGTGCATCGGCATCGGTCATCCCAGACCCATTATCCACCACCTGCACAAGAGTGCGCCCTGCATCTTTAATAATCACCTGGATCCGGTCGGCACCGGAATCCACCGAGTTCTCCATTAATTCTTTAACGGCCGACGCAGGTCGCTGAATGACTTCTCCTGCCGCAATCTGGTTAGCAACCGAATCGGGTAATACCTTGATTAATTCTGTCATCAGTAAATCAGGTTTTGTCGGCTATCGCCAGTATGCGAATAATATAATAGCCGATCAGGAGAATTAAGCCGATGAAGACGATTGTTAATAATCTTCTGCTGATCAGCGATTTTCCCGGTTTCCCTGATTTCCCGTACAGCGCATCATGCCGGCTTCGCATCCGGCCCCGAATGTTTGGTACATAATGACCGGCCGGATTCTCTTCTATCTCCTTCTTGACTTCCTCAATCCGAGTTTCAAGCTCCTCCTTCCTTTCATCGTAGAACCGGGGTATGTAAGTGAATTGCTTCGGTTTCTCAGTTCTGAATAAAGCCATAATAAGAAAAATTATCTATTGAGTGTAACAAACAAAAATACGAAAATGATTTTCCATCAAGCCAGGTTTTACGCATCTATATTACTTTAAACAAATAACTATGTTGGTACGGACATTTGCAAGTGCAGTATTTGGGATCTCTGCAAGCACCATTCGCGTGGAGGTCCAGGTAAGTGAAGGCATCGGCTATTTTCTTGTCGGGTTGCCCGATAATGCGATCCGGGAGAGCCAGCAACGAATCGTTGCAGCGCTGAGTACGCTTGATTACCGGTGGCCAGGTAAAAGGGTAGTTATCAATCTGGCTCCGGCGGATGTGCGCAAGGAGGGCTCTGCCTATGATCTCCCTTTGGCTGTGGGTATTCTTGGGGCAAACGAACAGTTGAAAACCGATGATTTCGATCGGTTTATTTTGATGGGAGAGCTTTCTCTGGATGGTGGACTTCAGCCTGTTACCGGAGTTTTACCGATGGCCATGAAAGCAAAAGAGGAAGGCTTCAGAGGAATCATTATTCCGATGGTCAATGCCCGCGAAGCAGCTGTAGTGGAGGGATTGGATGTGTACGGCATGAATACCCTTTCTGAAGTAATCTCCTTTTTTACCGGAGGCGAGCGGCCTGAACCGGTCAGGATTGATGTCATTGCGGAATTCCAGCGCCAATATAATCAGTTTGAATCCGACTTTCAGGATGTTAAAGGACAGGAAAATGTTAAAAGAGCACTGGAGGTGGCTGTGGCGGGTGGACATAATGTGTTAATGGTTGGGCCTCCGGGTGCAGGGAAAACCATGCTTGCCCAGCGCCTTCCCGGGATCATGCCCCCGCTCTCGATGCAGGAGGCCCTCGAAACTACCCGTATTCATTCGGTAGCAGGAAAACTCGGTGCCAATGCAACACTCATTACACGCCGGCCATTCCGCTCCCCGCACCATACCATTTCCGACATCGCTTTGGTTGGGGGTGGCTCCGTACCAAAACCCGGAGAAATATCACTGGCACATAACGGAGTGTTATTTCTGGATGAATTACCGGAATTTAAACGATCGGTGCTCGAAGTGCTCCGCCAACCCCTGGAGGACAGGGTAATCCATATCTCGAAGGCCCGGTATGCCATCCAGTATCCCGCCAGCTTCATGATGGTGGCTTCGATGAACCCTTGCCCGTGCGGATTCTTTAATCACCCTGATAAAAAATGCACTTGCGGCAATGGACACGTTCAGAAATACCTGAGCCGGGTTTCCGGGCCACTCCTCGACCGGATCGATCTGCATATCGAAGTTGTACCCGTTAGTTTTGATAAACTTGCCGAACTGCCACCTGCTGAATCGAGCACCAAAATTCGCGAAAGGATCATCAGAGCCCGCGAGATTCAATCAAAAAGATTTTTGGAGGTGCCGGGTGTCTATTGCAATGCACAAATGTCATCCCGCCTGATGCGGAAATTTGTTCGAATCGATGAGCCCGGACGCTTGATCCTGAAACAAGCTATGGAACGATTGGGATTGTCGGCACGCGCTTACGACCGCATTCTGAAAGTGTCATTAACCATTGCCGACCTCGAGGGTTGCCCGGCCATCAAACCGCATCATCTGGCCGAAGCTGTGAATTACAGAACGCTCGACCGGGATATGTGGGGGGCATAAATGCAGTAGGCAGTAGGCAGTAGGCAGTGGGCAGTGGGCAGTGGGCTGCCGTGGGATGACAGTTTTGCATAACATAAAAGGAAGGAGCCACGCTCCTCCCTTTTTTTATGCAGGAAGAGCAGAGCCCTTCCTTATATATATCGAAACTCTCTTCTATCTTGAGAGATAATTGGCATCAAACATCCACGGCTCCATGGCCCTTTCAGAGGTGGTTTCCGATAAACGGTTTTCGCTGAACATCCAGCTTTCAAGGGGTTGAACTTCTTCGCTGAGGTAGCCGGAATCCATCATCCAGGCTTCAATGTTAACAGCCTGTTCTTCGTTTAAATAATCCGAATCGAACATCCAGTCTTCAACAGGTTGCGTAAATAGCATTTCAGCATCTGGTACCTCATAGCCGCTTGTTTTTATCAGATTTTTATCGTTGTCACCCTGAACTTTTACTGAAAAGGTAATTCCCAGAAGAATCACCAAGGCTATTTTTATCAGATTCATTGCTTTCATTTTTCTAATCTCCCTTTAATTTTCTTTTGTTTTCTGATAATAAGACGGCGAAATCGCCCACTTGTTACAGGCTATGATGTTAAATATTGTGAAGATTGCAACTCTTTTGGTTAATGAATTGTTAATAGTGACGCGGGTTTCAGGCATGGATGTGTCGATCTCCCTGCGTTTAATACACATTTCATGCCAATTTTTATTTTCATGATAAGTGACTTCCTCTCCCTCCCCAGACGGTCAATCTTGAATAATTGGCTGGTCAACTAATTGATATCAAGGTTTATCAAGTAGATAGCACGGGCGAAATGAATCCTGTGCTTTTTAATAAGCAGGATATCTTTGCATTTTCAAACCACATACGTACTTTTGGCGTTGAAAAAAACTAAATC
>JAPLDV010000034.1 GCA_026391235.1 Bacteroidia bacterium
AATTGTTATAGAACAGATCAGTAAGAGTTTTGACAATAATCGTATTGTTGATAAGATTTCGCTTGCCGTGGAAGACAAGGAGTTCAGTGTCCTTCTCGGACCGAGTGGCTGCGGCAAGAGCACCATCCTACGCATGATTGCAGGTCTTATCCTGCCGGATGAGGGGCAGATATTGCTCAATGGCAGGGACATCACCCGGTTGCCACCGCAGCAGCGCGGCATGGGATTTGTCTTTCAGAACTATTCAATTTTTCCTCACATGACCATTAGCGAAAACATTGAGTTTGGCTTGAAGATAAGGAATATGCCCGGATCCGAGCGACAGGCCCGCCAGGAGTATCTGCTCAGGTTGGTGGGAATGGAGGGGATGGGATCACGGTATGCCAGTCAGTTGTCGGGGGGACAGATGCAACGGGTTGCCTTGGCTCGGTCCCTTGCTTATGAACCGCGAGTGCTTTTGCTGGACGAACCCTTTGCTGCTGTGGATGTCAAAACACGCATCCAGCTTCGTCATTCATTGAAAAAAATTGTGAAGGAGATTGGTGTAACTACTGTGATGGTTACGCACGATCAGGAAGAAGCCTTTGAACTGGCAGAACGTATTGCCGTAGTGAACAATGGACGTATCGAGCAATATGATTATCACAGCAATGTTTATTATAATCCCTCGACCCAGTTTACTGCTGATTTTGTTGGAAACATCAACTTTTTCGAAGGTCGGATCATCACCTCCTCAGATGAGATTTGTGAAATAGAACTCTTCGGACATAGAAAAGTTTATCGCAGAGGCTACTATCCCTTTCAAACTGGGCAGCAAGTCCTTTATGGCGTACGACCTGAGCAGATCCGTGTCAGCCTTCTGGAGCCGGGGAGTTCCGAAAACGGAATCGATGGTGTCATCGAGAAAAGAATGTTTCTTGGTGATATTACCCGTTACGCGATCCGTCTGACCAATAACCGCCTGCTGGATGTCCAGGTGTTAAACTATCTTTTTGTCGAAGGCATGGTGATGCCATATGAACTTAATGAACAGGTCTGGCTGATATGGAGCCAGGGGTCGGGCATTGTCCTGGCTCCCACAACTTTGCCCGGTATGGCTTCCATATCCTGAGTTTCAAGGATGTGAACCTGGATAATTGCGACGTTGAGTTTGGAACCCTGCCGGTGAATAAGACCTGGCGAACCGACGCTGCACCGATCTACATTGTGGTGAAAGTTGAGATCGTCAACATCTACTTTTATCTACAACGCACCACGACATCCAACATGTTGGTCGTCCGCATATTAACCCGCACCGGCGTCGTCAAAGTCAGGACCCAACCTTCCCGACCGTTCATTTAGTCCAATACCCGCAAGGAAGTCCTGGAGAAACTCTTTCGTTTGTAAGAAATCCCTATTCCCATTGAGCTACATCGATTTTTGAATTTTCTTCAAGGAGGCATTTTGGGGGTCGCCCTGGCCGGTTTGTATAAGGTTTCAAGTGAATGTGTTTTGATAAATCCCAACGTCATGGGTGCCGGGATGCCCGATGGCATCTATCCGGTACCCGGAAAACACTTTCCTGATATGTTTTTCAAATCAACAGTAAATACAAAGCTTGAGGAAGTCAAGCGTTACATTCCGGTAAGCCTCGCTACCACGTTCTCTAATATCAGTCCATTCATTCAATCGGCGGAAATCAATTATATCCTTCCGCTGCTGGGCCAGCCATTGTATGATCTGGTGATGGCATTTTACATGACACCATCACCACTACCCACAGGCATTACCTCCGGTACTGCTGCAAAGTACGCCATCCTGCTGGAACACATCCAGCGCTCCCTGATCAACCTGACTTACTGGGCATCCTTTGATTTCATGAATGTTTTGATGACTGATTCCGGGTTCCACCGCCAGGAGTCCGACACGGAAAAGTCATTGTTCAAATACCAGGAGGATTCCCTGAAAGCCGGATTAACCGGTTTAGCCGTGACAAGGACCGCCGGGTCCATTCCTTCATACAATTTCACCAATTGGAAAACAGGATCTCTGCCCTCACAGCAGATAGTCGGGTCAAACCAGTATTCTGATGGGAAATACCCTGACTCCGGAATAGCCTAATCACAGTCATCCATCCAGATAACCGCACTATTACAGGCAAACATGCAGATGATGAGGCAGGTAATCTTATCGCATGAAAAGCCGGGTACCTTAAGTTTTATTTCCATCAGGGATACCCAGGCAGAGTATGATTTTATCAAATCCAAAACTACACTGTCCTAGAATCTATACAATTTATTAAGTAACCCCACTTCTGTTTTCAATCAGTAACCCGGAACATATGATTGACACGGACAATTTCACCTGGTAGAAATAGTTCTCATATTATTTAAAATGGGGTATCTCAGGTGGAATTTCAAACGATGTTTGAACGATGTTTGCGCGATGTTTTGCGCTTTTTGTGCTTTTTTCGCTTTTTTGCTCTTGCCTGATTATCTGGTCTTTGGCATTTTTTTGAGCGTTACTTTTACTCGGTTTGTGATCCCGGCGGGATTGTTTGTGATCTCGGCGGGATTCGAACCCACGACCCGCAGCTTAGAAGGCTGCTGCTCTATCCAGCTGAGCTACGAGACCAATCGGAGCGCAAAGATAAGAGGATTTGAGGAAATTAACAAGGCTCAGGACTCAGGACCCAAAACAGAAAGGAAAGGAAGAAGTCGTAAGTATTAAGATACAACTAGTTAGACTGGAGCGCTTAACTAAGGGGGTGGGCCAGTCCCGTCCGGGTCCCGCTCAAGGCCTTTTTCTCCTCAACAGAAGGAATATTACCGTCACCAAAACCAAAACGGCAATAACGGCAAATCCTGAAATGACATAAACCTTTAAAGGCAACTTTGAGAAAATGGAATGCGATTGTTTCTGCGCCAACTGTTTATCAATCTCGATAATCTGGTCAACCGGGTAGTTTTTATTGGTATCGATCAGGGTTGCTTCCTGGTATAAACTCCTGGCCAGTAACAGATCCCTCGCAATATTATATACCGAATCAGCCAGCCTGATCTTACGGTTATAAAGCCGCCGCATTTCTAGGTCGGTAATGTCTGGCAGGCTATCCACAGATAATGGCTTTCGTTTTGCCTCTTCCCGGTCTCCCCCGACCAATGCGGTTATGTTAATCGAAGTAACAAATGCATCGAATTTCAATCCGGACAGCCTTTGAATAGCTTCATCTTCAGTCTTGTATGAGCCGATAGTATATTTGTACCAACCATCCTTTTTAAATAAACTAACCTGTTCGGTGAGGTTTAACTTTTGCCTGAAGTATCCGGGGTCGATATAAACTTTTGATGCTGCTACCTGAATGGCGTATACTCTCACAGATGGTCCGGGCGCTGAAGTGTCACGGTCCTGATATATGCCAAAGCCTGCGATCCCCCGGACCATCTGCAGAACAATGATCAAGACAACATATCCTTTTAGCAGTTTGCCCATTCTCAGCTATTTTATTGCTCCCTGATCCAGTTAACAAGACCCTTTTTCTCAAGAATTTCCATCAGCTTTTCTGGCAGTGGTTCAAAATGGAATTGCTCCTCCCCGATCCTGATCAATCCGTTCCTAAACTCAATCGTAACTTCACTGCCAGGTTTGTATGAATCCACTGCCTCCTTATGAACGATCAACAGAAGGCCCTGGTTAATTGATGACCGGTAAAAGATCCTGTTCACCGATTTTACGATAACCGCTTTAATTCCGGCATAGGCAAGGCCAACAGACGGATGTTCCCTTGAACTTCCGCATCCGAAATTTTCTCCTGCAAAAATGAGATCGCCGGCTTTTACCCTGGTCGCAAAGGAAGCATCAAACCCGGCGAAAAGGTGCTCGATAATATTTTCACCATCGGAGCTGAGGATATTGTAAGTGAGGTTACCGGCAAACATCTGATCGGTATTCAGGTTGTCCTGGTTGGCATAATTCCATACCCCCTTAAAATACCGGTCTTCACCGGCAGGAATTTCAGGAGTCTTCCCCTCCGGCCGGCCGGAAATAAAAATTTCCGAATGCCCGGGTCCTCGCGGGTCTGTAATATGACCATTGAGTGCAGTATAAGCAACAGTTGCAGGCGAAGCCAGGTAAATGCGCGAATTCGGGTTTCCCATTCTGCCTTTAAAATTGCGGTTAGCGGTCGAAATAACCGTGAACCCGTCGGCAGGTATTCCCTGACCGGTTCCCAGGCAAGGTCCGCAGGATGAGCTCAGAATGGTTGCTCCGGCGTTCACAAACGTTGTGATCAATCCTTCTTCAATGGCTTGGAGATAGATTTCCTTTGATGCCGGTATCACCAGTAGCTGAAAATCCAGCGCAACCTTTTTGCCTTTCAGAGCGGATGCTGCAATCCTAAGATCCTCAATCCTTCCGTTAGTGCAGGTGCCGATTAAGCCTTCATGAACAACAGTGCCGGCAGTCTCACTCACTGTTCTTACGTTATCAACGAGATGAGGCGCTGCAACGAGGGGAACAATATCTTCCAGATTGATGTCCATTTCAAAAAGATATTTTGCATCAGGATCCGCCCAAATTCCTGATTCAGAGGAATTCAGGAAGCCGGAGAGTATCGGATCAACCGGAAAAACCGCATTCTTTGCTCCCATCTCGGAGGCTAGGTTGGCCAGCGCCATCCGGTCGGATATGGTCAAACAATCCAATCCTTCACCATGAAATTCTATCGAGAGATAATTGGCGCCGTCTGAGCCAATCTTGCCAATTATGTAAAGCGAGATATCCTTGGCAAAAACACCGGGATTCAGCTTTCCTATCAGATTGATTTTGAAGGATTCAGGCACTAAGAACCAGGTTTCTCCCTTTTTCCAAAGACCGGCAGATTCTGTCCGGTCAATCCCCGCCGCAAATGAATTAAAAGCCCCTGCCGTGCAGGTATGTGAATCACTGCCAACAATAATCATCCCCGGTTTGGCATAATA
>JAPLDV010000492.1 GCA_026391235.1 Bacteroidia bacterium
GTACCGCGACAAGGACAAAAATTTCTATTGGGGCGGGGGTTTAGCTGTTGTTCAGGAGGAAGTAGATGACCATGCCACTGAACTTTCAATAGGGGATAACAACTCACTTGAAAATTTTCAGATAACTCCTGCAATCAAACACAAGATCGAACAGGTGATCAATGCCTTCGAAACCGGTTTGGCCGAAGGAAATTATGCACTGATATCCAAACTTGATGATTATCAGGATCCCGAGACGAACACCCGGATAACCCAGGTAACCTATGGAAGATCGCAAACTACAGAGTTTGGCCATTTGAAAGCGCTGGTTCAGGATTATGTGTACAGTAACGGAACCTATGCCGGGCAATTAAGCCCATATCTCGACAGAATCGGTAAAATGCCAAGCCTGGCTTCCAGCGATACCTTTTGTACGGCCCTGAAAGAGGCAGGGAAAAATGATCCGATCATGAAAGTTTGTCAGGATAAGTTGTTCGAAACAAAGTACTATCACCCTGCATACCATTGGTTTATGGAAAACGGTTTTGCCCTGCCATTAAGCCTTTTGGTGATATACGACAGTAAAATACACTCAGGCGGTATTCTGCCTTTTCTGCGTAAACGGTTTGCAACCCCGGTGCCGGTCAATGGCGGCGATGAGAAAGGCTGGATCAACCAATATGTGAATGTGCGGCATGAATGGCTATCCAACCATAGTAACCCATTGCTCCGGAATACGATTTATCGTACTCAATGTTTTAAGGACCAGATTGAGAATGGCAACTGGGCCGTACAAAATGAAATTATTGCACACGGAGTTCCAATTAGATAAAAGTTTATTGACATGAAAAAGTTTTACGACATCCACATGCATGTCATGGATTTAAGTCATGCAAATATTACGGCATTCGCCGGCAGATTGATTCAGGATATGGATCTGGATTTTCAAGCCTGGGAGAAAATGGGGACATTCAGATATTTCTTGCATTATTTCTGGAGAAGACTGAAAGACAAGATCCTTCATGGCTTTTTCAGGAAAAAGAAGCCTGGTCCCTCACATAAAGAGAAATTGCCGGAGAAACTGAAAAAAATCCGCAACCTGCTGTCCTTTATGGAAGGTTCAATCAAATACGATTTCCTTGTGTTAGACTATTTTTTGAAAAATAAGAAAGAATTGGTGTCTCTGAACAATGAGCTCATGATTGATGGAACAATCTATAATAAAATAGTTCTTTGTCCATTGATAATGGATTTTGGATATAGAAACATCTACGGGCAAAATTATTTTTACAATATCCCACCGCAAAAGCCTATTACGGAACAGATAAACGATGTTTTTGAATCGATCCGGACATATTATTCCAATGAACTTTCCATCAATAGGGAAGTAATGCCTAAAAAATTCGTTATTAATAAAATCGATTTTAATCCCGATGATAAACTCTTTGAGATATATCCTTTTATGGGTTTAAATCCGGAAAACTATAAGTATGACGATATTGAGAAAATGCTTAAAAAATACTTTTCAGGGTTTAGTGCCAATGATACACCAGAAAGGCGAAAAGAAATCCTTTTTAATAAAATGGGAAAATTTAAGGGTGATCCGGACGATGAAGGCGATTGTGCCAATATTTTTGCAGGGATCAAACTCTATCCACCGCTGGGATTCAATCCATGGCCCTGTGATTGCCAGCCGCATGAGAAAAAGGAAATGAAGCACCTGGATTGTGAGGCCCGGCAGGCAAAAGTTGAATTGCTTTACCAATGGTGTGTTGAAAGGAATATCCCAATTACCACCCATTGCAGTAACGGCGGATTTGTTACGGATACCAGGCATATTAAATTAACAAACCCGGGAACGGGCTGGGCAAAAGTTATTGAAGCCTATCCCGGTTTGAAAATCAATTTTGCGCATTTCGGCGCAGGTGATGAACAATGGCGGGAAACCATTGTCAAACATATACTTAGGCCCGGCAGCAATGTATACACCGACTTCTCCTGTTCTGCCATGAGTAATGAATACTATAAGGAACTCGAGAAGACAATAAAATCAAGTAATAATCCCGGATTGCTCAGCGAAAGGATTCTTTTTGGTTCTGATTTTATGATTAATCTGGTTTGGACAGAATCCTACAATCAATATTTGCAGTACTTCACTAATACAAAACATCTCATTAGTAATAAAGTAAAGCTGTGTAATGAGAACCCGGAACGGTTCTTGTTTGGGTAATTAAAAACTTTTAGGGAATACTTGTATTTTGGTCATAACTTTCCTTAATTGTGCTAAATTTATTGCGGATAAAACAAAACTTTAGCATCATGAAAACACTTGCTTATCTTTTCTTGTTAACAGGCTTTTTTTTATTAACCGCCACGGCACCAGCTCAAATCCTGGATGTCAGGAGAGCGGTAAAAAACAAAGTCGTCAACAAGGTCAATAATAACATTGATCAGTCCATTGACAAGCAATTGAATAAAGCCGAAGATTCGATCAAAGGCAGTAACAATAAGAAGAACGCCGCAGAGGCAGGTGGGAAAAAGGCCGAAGGGAATGCTTCAGGGGCGGTAAAAGATAAAGATGCCCCGAATGCCGGATCAACTGCCGTTCAAACAAACCAGGCAGCATTGCAAGCCTTCTCTAAATATGATTTTATTCCGGGCGAAAAGGTAATCTTCTTCGATGATTTCAGCCAGGATGCCGTTGGTGATTTTCCCGCCTTGTGGACTACAAATGCCCCCGGTGAGATTAATACACTGAACATTGCTCCTGGGAATTGGCTCAACCTTAATAGCGGAGAAGGCAATTATTTCTATTTAAACACAATTGATTTTCCCAAGAATTTCATTGTTGAATTTGATATAGTTCCTAAAACAACCGGAGGTCGTATTGCCGCAGCCCTCATACTGTATGGAGAAACTAAGCCTAAAGAAATGGACAATAGTGTTCATCCCGGAAATAGTGGCATTCATATCTCAATTGAAAAAGGCAATTGGAACACTTTAGGGTACAAAACTGGTGAAAATGATCAACTTACAGGATCGTCAACAGTGAATCCCGTTGAACCGGAAAAAGTGAATCATGTCATTATCTGGGTACAAAACCGAAGACTTCGGATTTATCACAAAGCAGCAAAAGTGTTGGATATGCCAACTAATATTTATGATGGAACCAAATTTAGTCGTTTTTGCTTTAGATTAAGCAGAGGAGCTTCGTGTGGTTCATATCTGTCCAATATCAGAATTACTGATGCATCACCCGATATGCGCAGCAAACTGATGACCGAAGGCAAATTGGTGACCTACGGCATTTATTTCGATGTAAATAAGGATGTTGTAAAACCCGAATCGTATGGCACGTTAAAAGGAATTGCCGATGTGTTGAAGGAAAATCCTGATGTCAGGGTAAAAATTATCGGCCATACCGACAGCGATGGTGCCGATGCCGCTAATCTCGATCTCTCGAAACGCCGTGGTGCATCGGTAAAGGATGAATTGGTTAAGAACTTTAGCATCGATCCCTCACGTCTCGAATCGGATGGTTTGGGCGAAAGTCAGCCTGTAGCTCCTAATGATACACCCGTCAATAAGTCGATGAACCGCAGGGTAGAGTTCATTAAGCTATGAAAAAAATATTTACGTTAATAATTGCATTCTGTTTTGCGGTGTTATGTTCGAATGCGCAGGTTATGAACATATCAAACAGCGGCCATGTTTTATCTGCCTTCAAAATGTCGCAAAATAATGTTGTTTGGCCCGAAAATATTTCGGGGAAACAACATTTGTTTATGTATAAAGGAAATTCAGCGTCCAAAATAGATATGGGGGAGCTATATACAGACTTTGGTTCATCATATGACATAAGAAACGATAAAGTTGTTTTTGTAAAAAATGATTTGGGAGCCATTGATTACTATGATGGGGTTTCAACCAGTAACCTGGTACCCCGGTACGGGGGTGGGCCGGTAATTGATGATTCTCATATTGCCTATTATTTTGCTACAATACAATCCCCGACCTTTCAGCAACTGATTATAAAAGATGGTTCAAATAGTTATGTTACCAACTGCGAAAACATGACCATGAATGGCCATTATATTTGCTTAAATCAAGGTGTAGCTGCCTGGGATAATGGCAACGGTATAAAAATGTTCGACGGCACGAATGTAATATCCGTTTCATCATCCCATTCTTCGCCTACCTTTATGAAGCTTTCCGGTAAACTGATTTACGCGGATTATGGATCGGGCCAAAATGAAGATTTGTTTCTTTACGATGGTTCATCGCCTGTAAAAATGAATACGAATAGGCTTGGTTCTGATTGTCAGCGTGCAAATTATGAAGGCCATGCTGATATAGATTCCGGTAAAGTGGTTTGGATTGAGAACCGGTCGGGCTCCGACAATGGTGGCGGACTTGATGTGTATTACTACGATGGTTTTACAAAGCACCATCTGGCGACCTCAGCAAATAGCCGAATGCGGTATTTTGCACCACGCATTTCCGGCAACAATATTATCTGGTTTTGCGAAGATGAAATCAGCCCGACCCATCAAATATACTTATGCCATTTTGACGGTACATTGATTCGCAACCTTGATATTGGTAATCCTCATAATGCGATATATCTGG
>JAPLDV010000277.1 GCA_026391235.1 Bacteroidia bacterium
GTCGCGATATGATTGAATCCAATTTTTATAAGTATTCCATATGATAGTTTCTGAGGTGGGCCTTATTATGAGCTCCTCTTCCAGCTTGGCAGAAGGATCCACCTTTAAACCCCCGTTTACCTCATCCTTCATCAGCCGGTAATGGGTGACCACGGCGCATTCTTTTGCAAACCCTTCAACATGCTGTGCTTCACGGCTAAAAAAGGATTTCGGAATAAAAAGAGGGAAATAGGCATTAACATGCCCGGTTTCCTTAAACATCCGATCCAACTCATGTTGCATCCTCTCCCAAATTGCATAGCCATACGGTTTGATTACCATGCAACCTCTTACTGCAGAGTTTTCAGCCAAATCGGCCTTGATAACCAGATCGTTATACCATTGGGCGTAATTTTCACTGCGGGATGTTAATACCTTGGCCATTTTATTGTGTTTGGTACAATATTTGCTAAGAATGAGAAATGTGAATACAAATTAAGGAAATAATATCCTATATTTAAAACCTCACAGGAGGGATGAAATCATGAAAGCAACAATTGCCAAATTACTACCCATTTTACTGTTCGCCACTTCATGTGGCACAGGGGTATTTCTTACATCCGGTAATTCGGATGATGTTTATTACATCCCTGCTGACAGGCAGGTTGTTATAAACAAGCGAATAGATGTGGCATCCGTTCCTCAGCCGTCAGCCAGGCAAGGAAATGCTATCATTGAACAGGATACCATCAGGGTTGCACAACGGGATTATGCCCTGGTAGATTCCGCTAACCAGGAGTATGTTGATGAGGGCTATAATCAAGGCGGCAATTATAATGGTTACAATGATGATTATTATTATACCAACCGGATAAACAGGTTCTACCGTCCATCCATGGGATTTGGTTATTATGATCCATGGTATTCAGGTGGTGGTTTTGGTATGGGCTACGGTATGGGATATGGAAATATGGGCTACGGAGGATTTGGTTACTATGATCCCTTCTACTCCGATTTCTATTCCCCTTTCGGCTACGGAAGTTCATGGTATAATCCGTGGTATGGCGGTTATTACGGAATGGGTTATTCTTCCTGGCTCTATGGCGATTACTTCTGGGGCAATGGGAACAATAACAACCACGGAAATAAGGATAACTATTATTATGGACAGCGTCGCTCC
Organism: Bacteroidia bacterium; assembly: GCA_026391235.1. The sequence continues at coordinate 1,160 of JAPLDV010000277.1, forward strand.
ATTCGCACCGATAGATTGAGTGGAGAACGTTCAGGTGGAAGTGGGGCCGGCCAGTCCGGAACGGGTTATTCAGGTATCACAAAATCAGCTCAGGCTGGCGCAGTAGCTGCATCAAGATCTTCGTCTGATCCAAAGGCAGCATCCCGGACCTCGGGTTACAGGAGTAGTATCTCATCGGTTCAGGATCCTCAGGTCAGGACCTCAACTAATTTGCCAGATAGAACCAATTCAAGCAGCTACATCAGATCCCGCACCGGCACCTCTTATGTTACCCCGCCGGCTCAGGGTTCTTCAACAGTTCGTTCTTCCTCAAATAACGGATCAGAAAACCGGTCATCTTATGTAAGGCCAAAAACCTCAGGTTCTACCGGCTCTTCTTCTGCCATCGGCCAATCCGGATCTTACCGGAGTTCACAATCCGGAGCAGTGAGAAGTTCGTCAGGCAGCTCTTATTCCGGGAGTTCTGCACCCAGAAGCAGCAGCAATTACAGCAGTAGCCGCAGCAGCGGCAGCTCAGGATACAGCAGTGGCTCTTCATCGTCCGGGCGCAGCAGCTCAAGCTTTAGCAGCGGGTCATCATCCTCAGGCCGCAGTAGCAGCTCATCATCAGGCAGTTCCAGTTCATCCCGTTCCGGCGGCGGTGGTGGAAGAAGATAATTCACCGAATTAAATCGACTAATCAGGCTCTTTGGAGTCCAGTAATGCTCGTGCTATACCTTTTTAATAAAATGATTTTACAAATTACAATGAAAAGAAATATTCTGACTATCAGTCTGTTAACCCTTATGGTTACCGGACTTGCCGCCCAAAACGAACAGGATGTACTACGATATTCATTCGTTCAAACCGGAGGAACAACCAGGTCGTTAAGTCTGGGCGGAGCCATGGGAGCAGTGGGCGGAGATATCGCTGCACTGGGCATCAACCCTGCCGGATTGGGAATCTACAGGAAAGGTGAGTTCTCTTTTACCGGCGACTATAATTCCTACCGATCTAATGCGACCTACCTGGGCAACCCCAGGGAGGATTATGACGCAAAAATGGGTTTCAGCCATTTCGGTGCCGTGGTTCCGATTTATATGGATAAGGAAGGATCCGGTATAAAAGGCTTGACCTTTGGCATCGGCTACAATAAACTGAAAGACTATGGGCAGACCATTTATTTGGAAGGGGTCAATAAGAAAAATTCCCTGGTTGATGAATTCGTCTATACTGCAAACGACCCGAACACCAGCAGCTGGGATCCTTTCGGCGATGGCCTTGCATGGGAAACTTATCTTCTGAATTATGACTCTATTGCCCAGGAATATTATTCCCCTTTCGATGGGAAATTTTATGGCCAAACTCAAAGCAGGACTGTCACTTCACAAGGCTCTTTGGGGGAATATAATTTCAGCCTTGGAGCCAATCTGTCTGATAAACTGTATATTGGTACTACCCTCGGTGTACAGAAGGCTAATTATTCCGAAGCATGGACACATTCTGAAACCGATACCGGTGATTCCATTCCCTTACTAAACTCATTCACTTACCGCAATACCCTTTCCACAACCGGATCCGGGGTGAATATTAAAATCGGACTGCTGGCTCAGCCATTGGAGTTCCTGCGGTTTGGCGCGTCCATTCAGACCGGTACCCGGCTGAAACTCCATGATAACTTTTCCAGTGATATGGATACCAAGCTGAGTGATGGGCAGGGACCGCATACCAGCAATGCGACCGGAGAGTCTGATTACAGCATTTCTACCCCTTTCAGAGCTACCGGTAGTTTGGCTTTCCTTTTTAAACAATATGGACTGATCTCAATCGATTACGAATATGTGAATTATGCTTCCGGAAGGCTCCATGCATCTGGTACAGCCGACTTTACTTCCCAAAACCAGACCGTAAGTGATCTGTACCGGGCTGCTTCCAATCTTCGATTCGGTGCCGAGCTGCGCTTCATGTCAGCCTATTATGCCCGTGGCGGCTATGCTTTTTATCGCAGCCCCTATGCCACTCCCGATCCGGATGCTGAAAATAACCTGAACATTTTTTCAGCAGGGGTAGGGTACCGCGGTCCAAGTTATTACATCGATCTCGGGTTTGCCCGGTCGTCATGGAATCAAACCTATTTCCTCTATGGAGGTAATTCGGCCAGTATTGCTAACACCCAAACGAGATTCTCAGCTACTCTGGGTTTCAAATTCTGAAATCATTGAATAACCAGTCGAGTATGCTCAGATCCTGAATATATCCGAACCGGTCGGCAAAGACTTGATGATAAGGTACAGGCACGTAACCTGTGCCTTGCTTTTTTGCCTTAGGATGAATGGAATACCGGTAGTCAAATGGCCCGTAATACCCGGGCTCCTGGAAATCTTGAGTCAATCTTACGGCTACATCCGATTTCATCAGCTTTAATACCGCCTGCATGGCTATCATGTTATATTCAAACAGATACTCAAGCCTTATCTCCCATAGAAAACGGAATTCATCTATCAGGAATTCATAAAAAGGTGAGTGCCTGTAAGCGGATTCAATCGAACGGAAATGGATCTTCTGCCAGTTCTGTGCGTAGTCTA
>JAPLDV010000360.1 GCA_026391235.1 Bacteroidia bacterium
ACCCGGATAAAACACGCGTCGGATGGTGGAAAAACGGGTATCCTGAGTATTTTGCCAAAGTGCTGAATGCACCCAATTGGATCGGGATGAAATTCCGATTCAACGGAAATGAGTTAAACCTTGATCTCATGACGGTTTCCCATTTCCGTCGTGTGTTAAATATGAAAGAGGGTATCCTTTCAAGGGAATTCATTGCATCCTGGCCCGATGGCAAACAGATCAGGGTTGAAACAGAACGGTTTTTATCGATGAAAAGAAGGGAGATCGGAGTCATCCGTTATAATATTTCCCCGTTAAATTTCTCCGGAACCATGGATGCCGAGCTTTTCGTTGACGGAGATGTAATAAATGAGGATGCAAACTACGATGAAAAATTCTGGGAACCGGTTAACCAGCCGGCCGTTGGTGCTTCTTGTTATTTACGTAGCCGGACTAAAAAGAGCGGATTTGACATCTGCATCGCGATGCATTCAGATTGTTCAATCTTGAACCTCCATAAATCTGTGAGCCCGAAATTAATTGTCAATCAACAATATGTCTCAAATAATTATCAATCGGAGATCAAAGAGGGAGATCAAATACGCTTCACCAAGTTTGCATCCGTAACCACCTCAAGAGATTACGAGCCCGATCAGCTTTCCTCCAAAGCATGCCAAGTACTTGACCTTGCGGCTATTTCGGGTTATGAAAATCTTAAGAATGAACAGATCAGTGCCTGGAAAGAGAATTGGAAGATCAGCGACATAGGGATTAAAGGGGATATATCTGCTCAGCAGGGGATCCGTTTCAATATTTTTCATCTGAATCAAACCTACACAGGCTACGACCCATTACTGAATATTGGTCCCAAAGGATTTACCGGTGAGAAATATGGCGGCAGTACCTATTGGGATACGGAGGCCTTTTGCCTTCCATTTTATCTGAGTACCGCTGACAAGGAAGTTGCTCGAAATCTTTTAATTTACCGGTACCGGCACCTCGGCAAGGCAATTGAGAATGCGGAAAAACTCGGATTTACCAATGGCGCCGCACTCTATCCAATGGTTACCATAAACGGTGAGGAATGCCACAATGAATGGGAAATCACTTTTGAAGAAATCCATCGTAACGGGGCGATTGCATATGCTATATTTAATTACATACGTCACACCGGGGATGATTCATACCTGCCTGAATACGGGCTCGAGGTATTAATCGGAATTTCCCGGTTCTGGTCACAACGGTTTACCTTTTCAGATCCCAGGCAGCAATTTGTTATGCTTGGCGTTACAGGCCCGAACGAATATGAGAACAATGTAAACAATAACTGGTATACAAATTATCTGGCAATATGGACATTGGCCTACACTCTTGAATCCATAGGTTTTGTAATGGAAAAGTATCCTGACGACTGGAACAGGATCGAGAACAGGTCGATATTCAGGATAATCCCCGAAACCAGCCGGTGGGCGACTATTGTCGAACATGCTTACCTGCCGGCCGATGAAAAGCTGGGGATATTCCTCCAGCAGGATGGTTATCTCGACAAGGAGCAGCTTTTGGCCTCCGACCTAAGTCCCGATGAGAGGCCGATTAACCAGCATTGGTCATGGGACAGAATACTCCGCTCCTGTTTTATCAAGCAGGCAGATGTTCTGCAAGGCCTGTATCTTTTCGGAGATCATTTCAGTCGCGACATTATCCAGCGGAATTTCGACTTTTATGAACCCCGGACAGTGCATGAATCTTCGCTTTCTCCCTGTGTTCACTCCATCCTGGCATCCGGGCTGGGATACATCGATGCGGCCTATCAATTATACCTCAGAACCAGCAGGCT
>JAPLDV010000922.1 GCA_026391235.1 Bacteroidia bacterium
GGCAATACTTACAATGATACGGCCAGAACCAATTTCATCGTCAATACTGTACCGTCAGTTATATCGGAGCTGTACGAAAGCTTTGACGGACAAAAATTCCCTCCGGATGGATGGACCGTAAGCTCTTCTGCCCGGATAGAACAGTGGGTTTCAACTTCATTAGCTCGTTACACCGGGACCGGTTCAGCAGCTTATCCAAATTTGAATGATAGGGGTATTGGCAATTTTTATGGTCTTGAATTACCTGTACTGAATATTTCAAGCTCCAACAAAACCAATCTGAGCTTTCGGTATTCATATGGTTTGTATTCCGGTTCTAACGGTGATTCCCTGCAGGTTTTGATTTCGCGTGATTGCGGAAGCACCTGGCAGAAAATTTACGATAAAGGCGGAACCAGATTGGCCATTGTCTATTCTTCGATAGCGTTTTATCCCCTGTTTAAAGGCAGTTGGAAAAAAGAAACCCTTTCGCTTTCGGCATTTCCGGGCAACGTACGGATCCGTTTTCGTAACATATGCGGCTATGGAAATAATGTTTTCCTGGATGATGTTGAGGTCAGGCAACTGACCGGAATCGAGGAAACAAACCTGGCCGATAATTTCACCGTTTACCCGAACCCGGCGTCAACTTCTTTTAGCATTTCAGGACTTCCAGCAAATTCAGAGATTCAGTTGACTGATTTAACAGGGAAAATGCTGATCAACGGAAAAACAGAAAATTCCTTAACAATCATTGAAATAAGTAAGCTTCCAACCGGAATATATATTTGAGAACAGCTTTGGGGATAAAGAAAATAGTGAAGCTATAGTTTGAAATAAATTGGATAAGCCGGAAAAAATTTCAACCCTGCCGGTCTTGAGATAACTTTCAGGGAAAACCCATAATGCTTGCTAAGTCAAGCGCTCTGCCCACAAAAAAAAATCCTGTTGAATCGTATTGATTATCTTTATTGTGCGTTGATGATTCTGCACTACCGCACAATCTTCTCTCCCTCCAGCCTCAGCTTGCGGTATACATGGTCCAAAAAGCGGGGCATCAGGTTATTCAAGGCCCCGATCGGGAAAAATACTTTTGGAACCACAACGATTGCCTTCTTTCTTTTGATGCCTTTGATCATGGCCTTAACAACCTTACCAGGCAGAATTTTCGCGGATATCCCTGTTGTCTTGATATGTTCGATCATCGGGGTATCCACCCGGCCCGGATAGACCGAGGTAACTGCAATTTTATACGGCTTCATTTCCTGTCGGAGGACATCGCCGAATCCGTCCAGAGCCGCCTTGGCCGCCACATATGGGCCATCGCCGATAATTCCCTTTTTGGCATCCAGGCTGTTCACGATTACGATATGGCCGTTGCCCCGGCGCTTCATTTCGGGAAGAACGCTTTTAATGACATTCAGCGTGCCGTAAAAATTCACCGCCATCGATTCTCCAAAGGATGGAATGTCAATTTCATGAGTAGTGTCCTGAACATATTTCCCGGCACAGGCGATCAACAGATCCACCTTCCCCCACTGCAAAATGGTTTCCTGCACGATCCGCTGTGCATCTTCATAAATACTTACATCTGAGGGTATTACCAAAGCCTGGCCGCCAGCAACCAAGATTTCATCACGTAATGAATTGAGCTTATCCTCATTTCTGGCAGCCAGAACGACTTTTGCGTGAAGTTCAGCAAACTTCAATGCCGCCGCCCGGCCGATGCCACTGGAGGCGCCGGTGATGATGATCACCTGATTTTTGAAATATTCTTTGCTGGAAATGCTCATGGTTAATATTCTGAATATATGCAGGTTACAGTTTATTTTTCTATTTATTTATTTCATTTTTTACTTCGTTCAGGCGGTCGTGCGGATTCTTATCGAAATAGATTGAAATATCTTCCTTAAAGGTGGCATCGATTTCGGTTTTCAGCTCCCCGACAAATTCGCTGACCCACCGGTCGCCCTTGTTGTCTTTCTGGCGGTAGCTGATGAAGAGGTCGTATTCGTAGCCGGGGATTACAGAAGACATATTACAGAAATTTATCCGGACGCAAATATGCGTCCCTACGGTCAAATTTACAGAACTTTAGAATTCAAACGGTTGGTTTCGTAAGTATTTTCTGAGATGAGCGGCTTCACCCACACACGCACCCACACCCTCCTTCTATTCACCCAAAAGCCTTGTCATCCCTGCGAAGGCCGGGATCCCATCGCAAACAACGGCACTACGCGGGAGCGTTTTCAAAGGATACAGTGCAGCGTCACGAGATCCCGGGGGAGGAAATATAGCGGCAACGAGCTGGATTCCAATTTCGATATTGCGCAATTTCTTATGCTGCAACCCGGCGAATATTCACTGAAGGTCAACTGGTCTCATCGGCAGATGAATTAAAGTGAAGTAGTGACGAAGAGCGGAAAAAAAAATTGTAGCTTTACTGGAGTTAATACTTCAAACTTCAAACACCTAAAATTCTAACCAATGGACTCACAAAAAGTTGACATGTTCATCATGACCCACAGCAAGTTTTTCGACGGTTATCAAATCACAATGATCCGCCAGCGATTATTGACCATGGAAGACAGCCGGTTTTTTTTATTGGAAACCACAAACCTGAAAGATCCCACCACCATGCTGATCATTTCACTCATTGGCGGTCATCTTGGAATCGACCGGTTTATTATGGGTGATGTCGGCCTCGGAGTACTCAAACTGCTCACATGCGGAGGACTGGGCATCTGGACCATTGTCGACTGGTTCACGGTTATGGGGCGCACCCGGGAAATGAACCTGCAGCGTTTGCTTCAAGTTATCTGATAGTCTAACCTATGAATAGAAGGGCTGTATATTCAGTTGTTCTCGCGGCTGGCCTTATCGGGTATTTATGGCTGGCCGGCAATTTATTTCTGGAACCTTCCGGGGGTGGCAAGGCAATACACTTTTGCCTTTTCAAGTCGCTGACGGGTTTGCCTTGTCCGGCCTGCGGAACAACCAGAGCGGTGACGGCCCTCGTCAAACTTAAACCTGTTGAATCAATTGCCATTAATCCTCTCGGTTTAATCAATGCTGCATTGTTAATAATCTGCCCGTTATGGGTTGCTTTCGACTTGCTTACCCGTAAGCGTACGTTTTATGAACGCTATAAAAAGGCAGAATCCGTTTTGAAAAAGCAAAAGGTTTTCTTTCCGCTTATCCTGCTGATCGTAATAAACTGGATCTGGAGCATCACAAAAAACCTTTAATGGTAAGTAAATAAAAAGCCGGATGAAGAGTCGGTTTTAAAGGTTGATAAACAATTGTGCACCAAAGAATCGCGGTGCCGCTGGTACATAGGTTGGAATTCCGAAAGCCAGAGCGGTATTGCCGGCGTCCAGGAGATATCTTTCATTAGCGATATTGTTCATGTTAATGCGCAGTCCGAACCTGCCGTTTCCGGTGGTATACTGAAGCGCTGCATTGAGCAGGGTGTACCCGTCCTCGTATAGGTTGAGGGCATTGTCATCCTCGAAAAAGTGCCCTGATTTGTAGGTCACCGACCCGTTTAATGCGATGTATCCCGCTTTGCCAAGGCTGACCTGGTAGGTAAGCCCCGCAGCTGCGGTATGTTTAGGTGTCAGGCGAAAAGTATAGCCGGCGAATTTCTGGGGGGTACCCTTGGAGTCTTTGTCGTCAAACCGGGCATCCAGCCAGGCATAGTTGCCAAATACGAAAAGGTTTCTGGTTACCGCAAACTGCAATTCGGTTTCCACGCCCTTTCCGGTTGCTTTCCCTGCATCGGCGATACGGAGAATCCCTCCGGTTTGCAAGCTGGTGTAGGTGGTCTGGAAATCCCTGTATTTGTAAAAGAATCCGCTGATGTTGAATTGCAGGCGATTATTCAAGAGCAGGTTTTTGATGCCGATTTCGTGGTTGTATACGACCTCCGCTTTCAGGAATGCGGTGGTATCCACATCCACCTGTATAACATTAGGCCGGCGGCCCTTCGACACGGAGGCATATACGGTGATCTGCCGGGAGAAATCGTATTGCAGGATGAAGCGTCCTACCCAATCATTGAATGATTTACTTTGTACCAGGCGTCCGTCAGTAGGTTTGAAGATGTTGTTAGGAAATTTGCCCAGCAGAACACCCAGGGTCCCGGGGTCTGCAGCCGTATCAACGCGAAAGATGGTGGTCAGGTCTTCGAAAATCAGGCGGCCACCGGCAGTGATCTTGAATTTGGGGGTCACCTTAAAGCTTCCGTCAGCGAAAACATCAAAAGCACCGTTTGTTATACCATTTTCATTCAGGGTTTCCGTATGAAAGGTTTTGAAGGGCTTATGGGATAGAGGGTTTACAGAAACGGACAAGTTGGGCTCCCCGTCGATGATCATAGGTATGGGTTTGACCATAGGAAATTTGACCGCAATACTATCCGACAGCATGGCATACAAGCTTCGTTCATCCTGGGTAAGGATTACACTCTGGTTGCCGGCTTCGTGAAAATAGTTGATTCCCGCAAAACCGGAGAACCGCTGCCCATCATAGTTGAGGCGCAGCTCCTGACTGAACTGGTTATAGTCGATGTAGGCGTCCAGGGCCAGGGCCTGAGCCTTTGTACCATCGCCGTCGAAAACCGACCTTGCGGTGAGATTGCGGTAACCGGTAATGGCGGTTATACTGAGGCCATGGTCGAAATAGTGCTTGTACTGGAAGGTAGTGCCGAATACATCACGACTCTCTTTCAGGTCTTTACCACCTTCGAGGTCAACAAAGGTATACGGACTGAGGTCGCCACCCCTGGGTGCGAAGGTGCCGCTTTTAAAGGCTGTTCCGGGCATCCTGTCGCGCTGGTAGTTGAAGATCAGGTCAACGGCATTGTTTTTGTCCGGAAGGTACTTGAAGGAAGCCCTGGTTGCCAGGGTATTTTTGCCCATGAGCGTCCCCCCCGAGAGATTCTCCACATAACCGTCGCGCTTGTTATAGATTCCAGCCACGCGGGCAAAGAGTTTGTTTTTCACCAAGGGCAGGTTAACATAACCATTCCCCCGGATCTGGTTGTAATTTCCTGCGCCGAGGGTGATATTGCCGGAGGATTCATTTTTTGCGCGCTGGGTGATCACGTGAATGGCGCCTATCTGTGCACTGCGGCCGAACAGCGTGCCCTGCGGGCCTTTGAGAACTTCTACATGATCAATGTCGAAGAACTCGGAGTAGGCGCCAACCTGCTTGCTGATTGAGATACCATCCTGAAAAACCGAAACCCGGTTGTCGACATTTAAGGAAGAGTTGTCGGAGGTCAGACCGCGGATCACAAAGCCCGGTACCACCACGGATTGTTCCTGAACCTGAACGCCAGGAACAAATTCGGCCATCCGGCTCATGGTTTCCACAACATTGTTCTCGAGGAATTTGGCTGAAATGCTGGACAATGCGATGGGTACTTCTTTCTGGTTTTCGGAACGTTTTTGTGCGGACACGGTCACCCTGCCAAGCGAAATGCTTTCTGGTTCGAGTATGACATCAACCTCCTTGTTTTCATTCACGCCAATGCTCACCTGGGTGGCAAACGTCTTGTAGCCGATGTAACTGATTTCCAATACATAGTTGCCGTCATTAATATTGCTGAAGCGGAAGCGGCCCTCCTCATCCGATACCGTGCCTGTGCGGCCTGGAGTCAGCAGAATGTTGGCGCCGGCGATGGTTTCATTACCCCTGTTTTTGATCAAGCCGGTTAAGCGACCGGTTCCCTGGCCAATGGCCGTGGCACTGCTGCACAGAAGCAGTATAAATAAGTAAATCGAATTACGCATTTTGTATAGGTTGAAATTTATACTTCTAAAACTGTTCATGCCATATTTCCCTCTTATACACAATTCATGCTGACTAAGTTAGGGCTAAGTTAATGCTTTAACTATAGTTTTCAATTTTTTTCTCCTGAACATCCTGCGGATTTAAAGGCTTAAGAATTTCATTACCTTAGTGCATTCGTAAATTATTAATGCAATGAAATATAAGTTGGGACTTTGCTTGTTAGTTATAGCCATGTTGACAGATAGTTGCGATAAAAATCCATTTGCCGAATCTGACAGCGGAACATTTAAGGATTCACGAGATAATCAAGAGTATAGCTGGATTCGGATTGGCGAACAAATCTGGATGTCTGAAAATTTAGCTTGGTTCCCTGCTGTTAATCCCTCAGCAAATGAATCCGAAACATCACCGTATTATTATATTTATGGTTATCAGGGAAGCGTTGTCGCTGATGCTAAGGCAACAACAAATTACACCTCTTTCGGCGTGCTTTACAATTGGCAGGCTGCCAAAAATGCCTGCCCATCAGACTGGCAAAGACCGACGGCTATTCAATACGATGCGTGAAGAACTGAGCCCGGGATGGATTGAATATGCATGAGTCGGAATCTTTGGATTTTGAAAATGTATCTTATCTTTCAAGTAATTTTAAATAAATCAGTCATTATGGAAACCTCAGAAAACAATTTGAATTCAAATGATTCAATGGTAATCAGCAGTGAGATCAGGCATTATTTACTGGAAACAGCAAAATGGATGAAATTCCTTGCAATCCTGGGCTTTATCGGGCTCGGATTCATGTTGGTGGCAGCGATTGTCATGCTTGTTCTCGGATCTACATTTGAAAGTCTTCCGGCTGTCAGGG